>JAGQIT010000147.1 GCA_020431135.1 Myxococcales bacterium
GGGCGAGCTCGCTGATCCTGAAGAGACAGCGGCGGCGCTGCCCGGGCCGCTGCGAGGTGACGTCCGCCCGCGACAGGTCGAGGAGATCGCGGAGGTGCGGCCCGGCCTCGCGGGCGAAGCGACGGACGGCGCCGTCACTCCAGGTCCCGTCGTACTGCCCCGGCCGCAGGTGGAGGAGGATCAGCCCCTCGACCCGCTCCGCGACGGCTGGCGGGAAGGGCAGGCGCCGTAGCGGTCCGGCGCGGAACATCTCCGCGCCGACCTCCGCGTGGCCGTGGAACGTCACCTTCCCCGGACCGACGAAGCGCCGCGTCGGCACCTTGCCGATGTCATGGAGAACCGCCGCCCAGCGCACCTCGAGGCGCGGCACCGCCTGGCGAACGACGACCTTCGTGTGCTCCCAGACGTCCTTGTGCCTGCGCCCGCCCTCTTGCCGCAGCGCGACGGTCGCGACGAGCTCCGGCAGGTGATGGTCGAGGAGGCCGACGTCGTGGAGCCACTGGAGCGCGAGATCCGGGTGACGCCCGCAAAAAGCCGCGCTCAAGTGAGCGTAGACGACCCGCGGCTCGACCTCCGCCGCGAGCGTCGCCTGGGCCCGGGCCTGCGTCGACAGCGCACTCGCCGGGAGGACCCCCTCGCGGGCGACCGTCAGCGCCGGCAGAAACAGCGCCGAGGCGTCTTCTCGCGCTCTCCTTGAGGTCCGCTCCATCGCCGCGAGGCATCATAGCAACGAGCGCAGGGCACCGGGCTCGCCGCGGCCAGCGGCCAGCACCCGCGCGACACTCCGTGATACCTTTCAGAGGCGATATGCCAGCGAAGCAATCCCCCCAGCTCGGCTACAACCACAACATCCCGCACCGGGGGCGGCTGTATCACGTGCAGACCGAGGACTCGGGGCTCTCGCGGGCGCACATCTTCACGCACGTCTTCTTCGACGGCACGATCCTCTCGAGCAACAAGGTCGACTACAAGGACAAGCTCGAGTCCGAGAACCTCGACGCCGCGATCATCAGCCTGATGCAGGAGTCGCACAAGGCGATGATCCGCAAGCTGCGGAGCGGCGCCTTCGACGACAAGATCGTCCGCTACATCGGGCCCCACCCCGACGGCTCGGGCAAGCAGGAGCAGGCGGCCGCAGCACCGCCCCCGCCGGACACCAAGAAGCGCCCCGAGCGGCGCCCGCCGCCGAAGCCCCGCGAGGTCGAGCCCCAGGGTCCGCCGCTGCAGGCGGGCGGCCAAGCCGGCCCGACCGTCGATCCCAGCCTCACGCACCCCGTCTTCGCGTCGCGCGAGGCCCAGACCCAGGCCGCTGCGTCCGCCGCGGGTCAAGGCGCCTCTCGCCCGAGCCGCGGCCCGAGCCGCGTCCGTCGCCGTGCCTTCGGCGGCATCGGCGGCCAGGGCGTCTCCGCCGGCACGCCGCCGCCGATCACCCAGCGCCGCGACGTCATCGTCGGCAAGTTCGCCAGCGAGCACCAGGCCCAGCTCGACGAGGAGATCCTCGCCCTCCTCCGCGAGGAGTAGTCCGCCCCATGGCCGCGACGCCCCGCCCCGAGGACATCGACTGCGACGTCGTCGCCTACGTCACGTCCTACTGTGGATTTTGCCGCGCCGCCGAGCGCCTGCTCTACGAGCGCGGGATCGAGTTCGTCGCCATCGACGTGACCTACGATCGCCCGGCTCGCGTGTGGATCGCCGAGCTCTCCGGGCAAGCCACCGTCCCGCAGATCTTCATCAAGGGACAGCCCGTCGGCGGCTACTCCGACATCGCTCGCCTCGACGCCCGCGGCGAGCTCACGGCGCTCGTCAACGGCTGACCGCCGGCTCCTGACGCCGGCGCGTCGAGCCTCCTCGCGCCGGCGCGACCCTGCGCCGCGGGATCTCGCGCCGCGCCCGGTCGCGCCCGTTGCTCCGCGAACGCGCCCCTCTGCGCCCGCAGAGCCGCGCACGTCGACGATCAACATCCGGCCGACGCTGGTATCCTCCCTAGGTACCGGCGCGGACATGAGCGCCAACGACCGCTCTCTGCACGTACACCGAACGCCACGCTCATGCGTCTGATCACCGGCCATGAGCCCGTCCCGACGGGGCTGTGATACGCTCCGCCGCAAGCGTCAAGACCATAGGAAGCTATCCACGATGAAGGACACGTCGATGCGTCGATCCCTCAACCGCCTGCTCCTCAGCGCAGCCTTCGCTCTGCCGATGCTCGCCAGCACCGCAGCCTTCGCCGGCGACATCAAGTTCGGCCAGGAGATGCTCGATGTCGACGACAAGGGCAACCTGACCGCCGACGCGAAGAAGAAGACCGTCACCGAGCTCGACAACGTCCCGGGCGAGGACATGTGGCTCGCCTTCACCTGGGTCAAGGTCGACAACGGCGCCGAAGGCCCGCTCTACGTCGAGTTCTTCCAGGACATCAACGGCGAGCAGCACCTCGTCTGGCGCTACGAGGAGTCGAACTACGACGGCTCGAAGTACGTCAGCATGGAGATCGAGCTAGAGGGTCGCCTCGGCTTCAACAAGGATCGCACCTACGCCGTCCGCGTCCTCCAGGTCAACGCCAAGGGCAAGGACATCGTCATGGCGAAGAGCAAGATCTCGCTGATCAAGAGCGGCAAGGAGCCGCCGCCGGACGAGGACGACGACGACGACAAGGGCGACGACAAGGGGGCCGATGAGCAGGACGACATCGACACCTTCGGCGACGACGAGGAGCCGCCGCCCGAGACCCCGAGCGAGGCCCCGCCTCCGGTCGAGCCCAAGAAGAAGGGCTGCTCGATCGACGGCGACGGCTTCGGCGGCTTCAACGGCGCCCTCGTTCTCTTCGGCATCGCCGGCGGCCTGCTCTACCGCCGCCGCCGCTAGACAGCCACCCAACACACACGGCGAGGCGACGGACTCCGGTCCGTCGCCTCGTTTCGTTCTCGAGCGCGAGCGTCGCTCAGCCGCGTCCGTCCGTTCGGCCTCGTCCTGCGACAGCTCTCGTCCTCCACAACCGGAGCCATGTCGCTGACCGGACATTCAGAGCCGCGTTCATCACGCTAGCCATGGTCCGAATTCTCCCGCGACCCGGACCAAGGAAGCGCGCCCAGGAAGAAGAGTTCCCCGAGTTCAGACCAAACAACGGAGACCGAACTGCCTGCGCCCTCGCCGAACTCAACCTGAGCCGAAGAGATCTCGGGCCCTGCCTAGCAGCCCCGCGCCGGCGCCGAACGAAGCCCGAGCAGAGAAGACAGCCAACCGCCATCGAGCTCAATCCGACGATGAGCACCTGTCCACGAAGAACGCCCGCCACCCGACGACACGGTCGCAGGATCCTCCAGAGGTGAGCCCCCGCATGAGAGCTCCGCGAACTCACTCAACCCGTGCGGCCTCACCGAAGACGGCAAAGAAGACCGAAGAGCCCTGCCCCCCCCGAGCTCAACCGAGCAAAGAAGACCGAGGAGCCCTTCCCCCCGAATTCAACCCGAGCAGCGAAGACAGCCAACCGCCATCGAGCTCAACCCGAGCAAGGAGGACCGAAGAGCCCTGGCCTCCCCGCGCTCAAGCTGAGCCAACAAGCACGAAGAGCCCTGCGCGCCCGCCAAGCTCAACCCGAGCGGCGAA
>JAGQIT010000148.1 GCA_020431135.1 Myxococcales bacterium
GTCCTGCTCCCGGGCGGGCGCGGCCCGGCGGCGGCGGTGCCTCAGGCCGCCGCCGCGATCGCCGACGAGCGGGCGCTCCGCCGCCAGGTCCTGCGCACGCCGGCGCTCTGGGCCCAGGCGACGATCGTCTTCGCGGCCTACGTCGGCTACAAGGGGATGGACGACGTCGCCCTCTTCGCGGTCGACGCCTGGGGCTACGACGAGGTCGAGTCGGCGCGCCTCGTCGCGTGGATCACCTGGATGCGGCCGCTCGCCTGCGTCGTCGCCGGGCTCATCAGCGATCGTGTGCGCGCGTCGACGGTGCTGCCGCTCGCCTTCAGCCTCGTCGCCGCCGGCGAGGCCGCCCTCTGGCTGGTCCCGGGCGACGTCGGGATCGCCTGGCTCTTCGCCGTCGACGCCCTGACGGTCGCCGCCGCGGTCTTCGCCCTGCGGGCCGTCTACTTCGCGCTCTTCGCCGAGGCTCGGATCCCGATGGCGGCGACCGGCGCGGCGATCGGCGCGGTCTCGGTCGTCGGTTTCTTGCCAGAGCTCTTCGTCAACGCGGCGGGCGGCGCCCTGATCGACGCCGCGCCGGGGGGCCTCGGACACCAGCGCTTCGCCGGCTGCCTGGCGGCGGCGGCCCTCGTCGGCGTGGTCGCGAGCCTGGCCTTTCGTCGGCTCGCGCGGCGCTCGTAGAGGTGAGACGTCCTCTCGGCACGACCGCGAGCGCGACGTCTGTCAGGAGCGTGCGTGCGATCTCCTCGCCGACTCCATCGCTAGGAGCCTGTGGTGAAGGTCCCGTGTGGCCGCTCCTAGAGGTCGGCCGCTCCGGCGCGACTTCCAGTTTGAAGACCGAGCGGCTAAGCTCGCGCGCGCCTCTGAGGAGATGCAGAAGATGAGCCGTCGAGCACCTGGCCCCGGATTGTTGAAGTTCATGCGCGGCGTCCGAAAGCACGGTTTGATCGACTATGTCGGGCAGCTCTGGCGTGAGTACGGGGACGTGTTTCATGTGCGCATCGGCCCGAAGCGGATCGTCTGCGTCATGCACCCCGACGCGGTGGCGCACGTCAACATGGACAACCGGAGGAACTACGAGAAGCGCGCCAGCTACGACGCGGTGCGAGACTTCCTGGTCGGCAACGGCATCGTCGCCAGCAACGGGGACCTGTGGCGTCGGCAGCGGAGGTTGATGGCGCCGTTCTACACGCCCAAGGCCATTCAGACGTACGCGGATATGATGGTTCGCGACGGGGTGCGTCTCGCGGAGCATTGGGGGCAGTACGCGGAGTCTGGCGCCGAGATCGACATGCACGAGGAGATGACGATGGTCACGGCGTCGATCATCCTGAAGGCGATGTTCTCGAAGGAGTCGCACGAGTCCATCCTCCAGATGAAGGACGCCGCGGGCAAGATGCTCGCGATCGTCAACGATCGGATGATGGGCGTGCCCGTGCCCACATGGCTGCCCACGAAGAAGAACCGGGGCTACCACGCGGCGCGGCGGTTGTCTCGAGAGGTCATCCAGGGGCTCATCGCGGAGCGCAAGGGCATGGACGAGGCGGACTGGCCGGATGACCTGCTCTCGCGGATGATGAAGGCGCGGGACGAGGAGACCGGTCGCGGGATGGACGACCAATTGCTGCATGACGAGACCCTGACGATCTACTTCGCGGGGCACGAGACCACCGCCCGCAGCCTGACCTTCGCCTGGTACGCCCTCGCGACGAACCCCGCGGTGACGGAGCGCCTGCACGAGGAGCTCGACCGGGTTCTCGGCGGGCGCTTGCCGACCGTCGAGGACCTGCGGCAGCTCCCGTACACCCTGCAGGTCGTCAAGGAGGTGCTTCGCCTCTACCCCGCCGTCACGGTGTACGCGCGCGACGCCGTGGCCGCGGATGAGATCGGCGGCTACGAGGTGCCTGCGGGCTCGTCGGTGCTCCTGTGGAGCTACTACACGCACCGGCACCCTGACTTCTGGGAGAACCCCGAGACATTCGATCCTGATCGCTGGACGCGCGAGCGTGAGAGCGAGCGCCACAACTACGCGTACCACCCGTTCGCCGCGGGTCCGCGCGTCTGCCTCGGAAACAACTTCTCATTGCTCGAGAGCCACCTGTTGCTCGCCGTGCTGGCTTCGCGCTTCGACGTTCAGCTGCGCCCCGGCTACAGGGCGCGGTGGATCATGGACGGCACGCTCGGCCTCGCCGACGGGCTGCCGATGAGCATAACTGCGCGCTGAGGAGACGCTGGCGCCTTCCCGTGGACCTGCTGGGAGCGGGCGCTGTGCCGGCTCGCGCAGCGCTCGTGGGTGGCCTCTGCCGAGTCTGTCCGATTAGACAGTGCACAGCCGAGGCGACGTTGTCGCGGCGCTCGAGGTCTTGCTACTGTGCTTGGCCGTGAGTGGCGAAATTGCTAGAGGGACGGCGTTTATTCTCCTCTTCGCGGCGGCGGCGGCGGTCGGCTGCGGCGAGCCGACGATCGCGACGCAGGCGGGGGAGAGCGCGTCGTCGACGTCCGGCGGCGGGACGGACGGGATGACCTCGACCTCGGGCGCGAGCGCGACCGAGACGACGGGCGGCGAGAGCTCGTCGACGTCGACGACCTCCGAGGTCGAGCCGCTCTGCGGCGACGGGATCGCCGCGCCCGGCGAGTTCTGCTACGAGCTCGGCCCCTCCGGGGGGATCGCGGGCGTCATCCTCACCCTCGGGGTCGGCGACGTGAACGGCGACGGGCGCGACGACCTGATCGCCGGGAGCAACACAGGCCGCCGCCACGTCTTCCTCGTCGAGGCGGACACGCTCGTGCCGGGCGAGGTCCTCGAGACCCCAGGCGGGTCCGTATTTGGGATCGTCGTCGAGGACATCGACGGCGACGGCGTCAACGAGCTCCTGTCGACGGTCGGCGAGGCGGTGGAGATCCACTCGACCGACGGCGGCAGCCTCCAGCTGATGTCGACGGTGCCGCTGCCGGGTCGCACGATCGATCTCGAGGTCGCGGACATCGACGGCGACGGGATCCTCGACATGGTCACGAACACGCGGCCCGACGACGAAGTCGCGGTGCTCCGCGGCGACGGAGAGGGCGGCTTCGCGGTGTGGCAGCAGATCGCCGTCGGTCCGCGGCCGCGCGGGATGAAGGTCGCCGACCTCGACGGCGACGGCGCGCCCGAGGTCGTCGTCGCCCTCGAGTCGTGCCAGGGCGGGTGGCTCGATCCGGAGAGCACCTGCGATCCGTCGGCGACCGCGATCGTCTCGGGGCTGCGCGCCGAGAACCCGAGCGTCGAGGTGCTCCCGGCGGGTCCCTACTACAACAACGAGATCGCCCTGGTCGATCTCGAGGAGGACGGCGCCCTCGACATCGTCGCCCTGACGACGGACTTCTACGCGGCGAGTGAGGAGCCCTACTACAACGTGCCGGGGTCGTTCGTCCTCCACCGCGGCGACGGGAACGGCGGCTTCTCGCCGGCCGAGGAGGTCGAGCAGGTGCGCGGGCCCGCGGACGGGCTCGCGCGCGATCTCGACGGCGACGGCTGGCCAGAGCTGGTGATCATCGCCATGGATGGGCCGGTGGAGGAGACGCCGCTCTGCCGTCTGACGATCTTCCCGACGCCGGGCGACGGGGGCCTCGGTGAGCCGGTCAGCCTCGTCGTCGGCCCGGGCGGTCATGCCCTCGCCTCCCTCGAGATCAACGGCGACGGCGTCCCGGACTTCGTCGTCGCGGACCTCCAGGAGGAGGCGCTCCACCTCGTGCTCTCGAACCCCTGAGCGCCGCGCAGCTCCTCGCCTCAGCGGCCCGCGGTGCGCGTCGTGGAGCCCCGCGCGGCCTCGCTTGTCTTCGTCGACCCTGTCGACGCCGCCGGTGCCTCGGGGGCTGGAACAGACAGGCCGACGATCGTCGCGCGAGGCCACGCAGGGCCTCTCCCGTAGGCGCTAGGGGGCGGGCGCGAGCGGGCTGGGCGGGCAGGCGTCGAGGCGCTCGCCCTGGGCGATCCGGATCAGATCTGCGACCGCGAACGCTCCGGGCGTCGAGCCGTTGAGCACCGGCGACCACGGGGTGTCGGCGTTGACGTAGGAGCGCTTGTCGCACTTGAGGAGCCTGAGCAGCGTCCACGCGACGAGCAGCCCGCCGACGGGTCCGAGCTTCCCGCCGAACTTGTCCGCCTCGCCGAGGCAGTAGAACCACAGCGGGGTCCGCCCGTTGAGCGCCGCGGGGATCTGGGCCTGCGCGGCCGGGCTCATCCCGCTCGGCGCAGAGAGGCCGAGCTCGCTGGTGACGGTCTCGCCGGTGGCGAGCCGGTAGGTCCGCGTCGAGCGGATGAGGTTGCGCAGCGGCAGGCTCGGGACGTCGTCGACGAAGGGCAGCGCGAAGAGCTGCGAGGCGAGGAACGTGTCGATCGGCCGCGCCTTCTGCGGCTCGGTCGTGTCGTCGAGGGCGAAGAAGAGCGCCCAGTCGACCTCCCCCGCCGCGGGGCGGAAGGCCCCCGGCGCCGGCGGGCGCGGGGTGAAGAGCGGCACGTTCTGCTGCGCGGCGTTGATGTGGAGGCGGCTCGGCACCTGGCTGTGGGCGAAGCGGAACGCCGCGCCCGCGAACTCCACCGGCATCAGCGGCCCCTTGTGGTGGACGCCGCAGTGATCGGTCCAGTCGTAGCTCCGGAGCTTGCTGCGCGCGGTCTCGTAGCCGGCGGGGAGCTCCACGGGGACCCCGGCCTGCGGCACGCCGGCGATGTGATGCGCCGCGGCCAGCGGGATCGGGTCGACGATCGCCGGCAGGAAGTCGTGGACGGCGATCCACTGGTAGTGCCAGCGGGCCAGGCGGCGCGCGAACTCGAAGTCCTCGACCGAGGGCCCGGGGTGCTGCGGCGTCTCCTCCGGGGTCCGGCCGAAGACGCTGTCGACGGTGCCGGTGCGGACGAGCCGGAGGATCGCGTTGTGGAAGAGGAGGAATTGGAGCTGGAGCTGCGAGACGAAGAGGTTCTCGTCATTGCGCGGATCGCCGATGAGCGCCCGCCCCTGTTGGTTGCGCGGCAGATCGGCGCAGCCGTCGGCGAGCAGCAGGTAGCCGGGCCCCTCCGACGTCGCCCGGCTCTGATCATAGAGGTACGGGCTCCCCTCGGGGCCGTCGCCGTAGACGTTGTCGAGGTCGAGGGCGGGGCTCCGGAGGTTGAGGATCTCCTCGATCTTGAAAGCGTCGTCGCTCAGCGCGGAGCTGCCGTCGAAGGTGATGTCATGGTCGATGAATTGACCGAGGAAGACGAAGCCGAGGTCGACGTCCGAGGGCGGCGCGCCGAAGCCCTCGTTCATCTTCGCGGCGAGGGCCTGGAGGTCGACCTCCGCGGGCGGCGTCGTGTTCGCCGTGAAGAGGCGGCCGAAGGCGTTCCAGCGCAGCATCGCCGCCTTCCACAGGATGCACAGGATGTAGCAGATGAAGGGTTGACGCTCGAACGGGCGGCGCGCGAGCCAATGCGGCGCGGGCCGCTTGGTCCAGCCGAAGAGGTGGGCCCACGCCTTGTTAAACTGCGCCTGCGACTCCTCGCCCTCGCCCTCGCCCTGGGCTCGCAGCGCCTTCTTCAGCGTGCTCTGGACGAACTCGTCGATCGCCTCGAGGGGCGACTCGGAGCGCGTGGCGTCGGCGTATGCGGCGATGAGCTCCTCGAACTCCTTCGTCCAGCACCTCCCCTCGGGATCATCCCAATTGATCCCGAGTCCGTCCGTGTGCGCGAGGCGGCGGCCGCTCGCGCAGGCGGCACCTGCGAGGGTGACGAGGCGGGATCTGCTCATTCCATGGTGATTCATCGTAGCTGCCTTTCTGTAGCGTGTTGTTCGCGGATGTCGCGACTGTCTATTCCGCTACGGTGGTTGACGACGTTTCGACAAGGGCGGCCGGCTGCTCATGAGAGCGCAAAATCGGGAGTTGGTGCAGCGGTGGCGGCGCTGCGAATATCTCGCGTCTGCGGATATGTGCAATGAACAGTCGCCTGGACGTCGCGCGGCTCTTCCGTATGGGGGAAGTGGCGGCGGTCGCAGGCAGCGGGGCGGCGCCCTGCGGGGGCTCTCCGTGCGCTCTCGTGCTACGAACAATCGTCGACCCGGCTCGCTCCGAGAGGACGCGCGCCTCGCGGGTTAGGCTCGCAGCGGGTGCTATGTTTGCGTCCGCTTATATGCGCAGTGGACAGATCGCTGGACGCGACGCGAGGTCGCTCAGCGCCCGCCCGGCGCCTTCGGGTCGAGAACGCTGGCGAAGGCGCCGGCCTCGACGGCGGCGATCCCCGCCTGGTAGCCGGCGGCGAGGAGCGGATCCGGGTCGTCGAAGGCGAGCGCCGGCAGCCCCGTGAGGTCGGGGCGGAAGTAGTGGATCAGGTCGTCCATCAGCTCCGGGTCGCGGATCCGGCTGGCGCAGGTGACCGTGGCGAAGAGGGTCGTGCCGATCCACGGGACGATGGTGTCGGTGTCGAAGGGGTTGAGGCGCTCGAGGAGGAGCGACGCGTTCGACGGGCAGACCTCGAGGTTCGGGTCGGCGCGGACCGTGTCCGAGGCGTCGCCGACGTCGCTGGCGATCACCTTGCCGGGGTTGCGCCGGAGCATCTCGGCGATCGGCAGGTTGTCGAGGACGCCGCCGTCGACGAGGACGTCGCCGCCGCGCAGCGCCGGCGGCAGGAGCCCGGGGATCGCGCTCGTGGCCAGGAGCGCGTGCCAGGCCGGGCCGCGGTCGATGACCTCGAGGCGGGCGCGGGTGAGGTTGGTGGCGACCACGTAGCAGTCGCGCCAGAGGTCCTCCATGTTGCGCTCGCCGAGCCAGCGGATCATCCCGTCGCGGACCTTGTCGGACTCGAGGATCGACACTAGCGGGATCTTCGGCCTGGAGAACACGCCGCTGCGCAGCCACGCGTCGGTGATCCCCGCGACCATGTCGTCGGGCGAGAGGTCGGCGGCGAGGAGCACCCCGACGCCGCCGCCGGCGCTCGCCCCCCCGACCGCGTCGATCGGCACGCCGGCCTCGAGGAGCGCGCGGATCACCCCGATGTGGACCATCCCCCGGGCGGCGCCGCCCGAGAGCACGAGGCCGACGCAGCGGCCGATCAGGCGGCGGGCGACCCGTGCGAGGTCGCCGTCGCGGCCGTGGCGGACGTGGTGGAGGCGGGCGACGGGGCGGTGCGCGAGCCACTGCGCCGTGCCCCGCGGGTTCGCGGCGCCCTCGGCGTGGAGGAGGAGGAGCTCGCGGTGGGCGCTGTTCGGCACCGGCCCGTCGGCGTCGGTGAGGCGCTCGATGGGCCGCAGGTGCGGGTCGGCGGTCGCCGACGCGACGAGGATGATCCGATCGGCGCGTCGCAGGCAGCGGCGGGTCCACGGCGTGTCGTCGGGGTCCGCGAGGTAGAGGTCGACGTCGTGGCTGTCGTCGAGGTCGTCGAGCCAGCGGTCGATCGCCTCGCTGTCGGGGCCGTCCTCGCGGTCGCGGGCGCAGCCGGGGCGGAAGTGGTTGTCGACGCGGAAGGCGTCGACGGCGTGGACGCTGACGTGGCGCTGGAGGTGGCGGGCGAGCGCCTCGACGAGGCCCTGGAGCGGGACGTCGCGCTCGAGCGGGAGGATGGCGACGGTCTCGGGCGCGCTGAAGCCCTGCTCGCCGCGGAGCGCCGCGCCGAGGCGGGTCGCCAGGCTGCGCATCATCGGCACGACGAAGGCCGGCGCCTGATCGATGATCGCCTCGAAGTCGGCGCCCGAGAGGAGGAGGAGCTCGCTCTCTCGCATCGCCGTCACGGTGCCGACGCGGGCCCGGCGACCGACGACCTCGGCGACGCCGATCGCCTGGCCGCGGCCGATCTCGCCGGCGTCGCGCCTGTCGCCGTCGGCCTCGAGCACCTCGACGCGGAGGCGGCCGTGGACGACGAACGCGAGGTGGTCGGCCTCGTCGCCGGCGCGCCAGAGAACGTCGCCGTGGCCGAGC
The DNA here is from genome assembly GCA_020431135.1 of Myxococcales bacterium. GTDB lineage: Bacteria > Myxococcota_A > Polyangia > Nannocystales > Nannocystaceae > JADJRG01. The sequence continues at coordinate 7,918 of JAGQIT010000148.1, forward strand.
ACCTTGCGGATGAGGCGGCGCTCGAGGAGCTCCTGGACGGCCTCGTCGAGGCTGCCGAAGACGGTGTCGACGAAGTGCTCGACCTCAGCGCTGGTGATCGTGGACATCGGCGTACCTCCGCCGCCGCGCGGGCGACAGGGACACGCTACCCGGTCGCCGGGCAGGGGTCGACCGCGGGCGCGGGCGCCCGTTCGGGCGCGTCACGTGCTGACGTCCGCGGCGCGCCTCTCGCGGGGCCGCGCGCTCCTGCGCTTAGGCGCCGCCTCGATGGGGCGCGAAGCGTCGCCGCGCACCTCGCAAGCGCCGCAGCGACGGACGCGTTGACATGACCCTAGAGGCAGAATTCCTGGCCCTCCGGATCGTCGCTCGGCGCGCGGCAGCTCTGCGCCCCGGGGCAGGGATCGTCGCCGGCGCAGGGCAGGGCGCAGACGTCGTTGCCGCCGATCTTGGCGCAGACCTGGGCGCCGGGGCAGTCGTCGTCGACCGCGCACGCGTAGCCCGAGCACACGCCCTTGAGGCAGACCCCCTCGCCGCACTGCCGGCTCTTCGTGCACTCGTCGCCGGCGTCGTGGCAGGCCGCGCCGAGGAGGAGCGCCGGGAGGAGGGTGAAGGCCCAGGCCCAGGTCCAGGCCCAGGCGCCCCGCTGTCGTGTCGTTGGATGCATGACGTTCGGCTCCGCAGTTCGGCGCAGCGCCAGGGGCACAGGATCAGTAGTAGGAGAGCGAGTCGTTGCAGTTGCCGGCGCCGCCGTCGATGTTGTCGGCGAGCTGGAGCATGAGGTCGGACTCGTCGGCGAGGGCGTCGTCGCCGAGGATCGTCGCGACCTCATCGAGGCGGGCGGCGGCCTCGAGGACGCGCGCCTTGGCGTCGGCCTGGGCGAGCTGCGAGTCGCAGAACGCGGCCCCGGCCTTGAGCGCGAGGTACTCGTCGATGAGCACGGCCATCTTGAAGACGCCGAGGTCGTCGGCGGCGACGAAGGACGCGGAGTAGGGGCCGCCGCCGCCCCAGGGGACGCTCTCGGCGAAGATCTCCGGCGCCTCGGCGCCGACCGGGACGTAGCTGAGGTCGAAGTCGGCGACGTCGTCCGCGGAGGCCGGGATCGCGTCGCCCTCGCCGGGGCGCAGGGCGACCCCGATGCCGCCGCTGCGCGTCGACAGGAAGAGCGTCGACGCGCCGATCTCGACGCCCTCGCTCGGCTGATCGAGCGGCGCGCCGTAGGCCTCGCCGAACGTCCAGCCCTGGGCCGCGCGGACCGTCGCCTCGAAGTCGTAGGCGAGCGGCGTGACGACGTAGTCGAATTCCTCGGCGAAGACGGTCTTGATCGCCTCGGCGTCGGCGAGGAAGAAGTAGTTGCCGCCGCGGACCGTCGACATCTCCTGGGCGAGCTCGGCCCCGAGGTCGAGGCCGACGCCGAACACCGAGGTGCCGATCTCCGCCTCGGCGTAGTAGCGGGTCATCCCGAGGAAGGAGTCGAGGCCGGTGGCGCCGACGTTCGGCTGGGCGTCGGTGAGGAGCATGACGCGGTCCTCGACCCCCTCGCCGCCGGCCGCGGGCGCGACCTGCTCGAACGCGAGGCCGAGGCCGGCCTCGATGTTGGTGCCGCCGCGGACGCGGAGGTCGTCGATCTCGGCGTGGAGGGCCGCGCGGCCCGAGCTGTCCATCGCCGTCGACTTGAGGCGGAGCTCGGCCTCCTCGTCGAAGGCGACCAGGGCGACGTGGTCGCCCTCGCCGAGCTGGTCGGCCATCGTGTGCAGGGCCTCGCGGACCGCCTCGATCTTCTCGCCGCTCATCGAGCCGCTGATGTCGACAGCGAGCGCGAGGTTGAGGGGCCGGCGCTCGAAGCTCTCGGCGTGGATGTTCGTCGCGAAGCCGATCTGGATCAGGAGCTGGGCGCCGCTGCCGTCGACCGGCTCGTGGCGGGCGAGGGCGGAGCGCGGGCAGAGGATCGCCTCACAGCTGTCGGCGTCCGCGAACGGCAGGTCGTGCTCCGAGAAGATCCCCTCGGCCTTAAAGGTCTCGCCGGCGGGGATCTGGCCGCCTTCGATCAGCTCGCGGGCGAGGCGGTTGTCCTGGACGCCGCCGGGCGTGACGCCGAGGTCGCCGGAGCCGAAGCCGCCAGCGCTGCAGCCGGCGCCTGTCGTCAGCGCGAGGCCGAGGAGCGCGGCGGCGCGGGCGAGGGGGAGGGACGAGAACGAGGGGAGGCGAAGGCGTGTCATGGCGATTGTCGATAGGGCCCCGCGATGGGGGCGCTCCGGTAGTCGCCGACCGCCGCGGGCGGTTCACTCGCGGAGCGACGATCGAAGAAAGAAGCCGGCAGCGGCGCGGACGAGCGCCCTCAGGCCGGCGCGTCGCTCACCGACACGCCGGCGAGGCGGTCGAGGAAGCCGGCGCCGAAGGCCATCGCCGGGGTGTAGCCGCCGGGCTCGACCTCGCCGGCGAGGACGGCGTCGACCGCCGCGAGGGCGGCGTCGACCGTGAGCTGATAGCCGTCCGGGCCGCGCAGGAGCATGGTCACGGCGTTGCCGTCGCGGTCCTCGGCGCGGGCCCAGATCCGCGCGCCGTTGCGCGCGCGCGCGCGCTCGTCCGGGCCGCGGTAGAGGCGGGCCGCGAGCTTGCCGGCGGCGTCGCGGAGCGCCTTCGGGGCGAGGAGGAAGCGGATCGGCCGGCTCAAACGGAAGGCCCAGATCACCCACGGGCGGACCTGGAAGTAGGCGACGATCTCCGTGTAGCCCGACGAGTGAAAGGC
>JAGQIT010001383.1 GCA_020431135.1 Myxococcales bacterium
GCGGCTCATACCGACCCGCTCTTGACCAGGGGCGCCGGAAAGCGCGCGTTCCAGGCGAGCCGCTGCGGTCGCATCGGGTGGCAGGCGGGGCAGCGCGGGACCTTGAGGGCCGGGTGCCGGCGCGCGCCGACGCCCCCGTAGGTGTACTCGACGTAGCCGCCGAGGGTCACCGGCGGGCGCATCAGGACGATCTGCGAGAGCTCGATCGCCAGGAGGTTGGCGATCGCCGCGCGGAAGGCCGGGTGGGCCGGCAGCGGCGGCGGCACGGCGTCGCCGAGGCGGGCGCGGTAGCTCTCGGCGATCCGTATCTCGTCGTCGCCGGCGTTGGCGAGCACGCGCGTCTGGACGCACTCGAGGCACGGCGTGTTCTTCGGGATCACGTAGGGCCCGAGGCGGCCGACGGCGCCCTCGCAGACGCCGAAGAGGATCGGCCGCTCGCGCTCGATCGCCACGCCGTTGAGGAGGCGGGCGAAGGGCATGCGCCAGGGGACGTCCCAGGCGACGATCGGCCCGCGCGCGTCGTCGAGCGCGGCCCGCAGGGCGTCGAGCGCCTGGCCGCAGGGGGCCCCGACCTCGGCCTCGATCACCGCGCCCTCGATGCCGACCGCCGCGAGGGCGCCTTTGATCTGCGCGGCGCTCGGCCCCGGGGCGACGACGATCGGTAGGGCGGCGGCGAGGGCCTCGCGGATCGCGTCCGGATCGAGGCCGAGGGCCGCGTAGAACTCACCGCGCGGATCGAGCTCCGCGAGCGGCCCCTCGGCGCCGCGGCTGACGACGCAGCCGGTGCCTATCATCAGCTCGGCGACGTAGTCGACGAGGGCCCCGAGCTCGCCGGTCGCCTCGGCGACGCGGGCCCCGAGCTCGCCGCGGGTCGGCGCGTCGGCGAGCGCCTCGATCAGCGCCTGGACGATGCCGACGACCGGCGCGCTCGTGAAGGTGGTGCTGTGGTTGACCGCGACGATCTGGAGCTCGTCGGCGGAGACGACGAAGACCTGGGCCCCGGGGCGGAGCTGGAGGCGGGGCGTGGCCCCTGCGCGATCGGTGTCGGTGTCGGATTCAGTGGCGCTCACGGCTGCTCCTGGGGCGCGTCGGCGTTGGCGATGGCCTCGACCTTGCGGGCGTAGCGGAGGATCTGCTCGGGGGTGATCGTCGGGACGAACTCGGCGTGCTGGCGGTGGCCGACGCTGCCGCCGACGTAGAACGACTTGGCGACGTTGTTGATGTACTGGCGGCCGCGCGGCGTGATGACCCAGTCGTCGCCCTCGCGCCGCCACACCCCGGCCTCCTCGAGGCCGCGGATGACGTCGCCGAAGAGCTGCTCGGGCTCGAGGCCGAAGCGCTCGATGAACGGGCCGCGGCGCACGCGGAGGAACTTCACGCCGAGGACGAAATAGCGCGACATCGCCTCGTAGGCGGTCAGGCGGTGGGCCTTGGCGATCGGGTCGCGGCCCTCGATCACCGCCGCCTCGTAGTTCTCGAGGTGCGCGTGGTTGGTGTAGACGTGGTCGTTGATGAACGAGTAGGCGCTGTTGCCGAAGCCGACGTACTCGCCCTGCGGGGCGACGAAGGCGATCTCGTTGTGGACGCTCTCGTAGCCCGGCTTGGCGAAGTTGAAGGCGCCGTACTCGCGGTAGCCGTGGCGGGTCAGCTCCTCGCTGACGATGAGGTCCATGGCGTCGAGGGCCTCGACCGGCAGGCGCTCCGGGAGCTCGCCGGCGGCCTCGCGGAGCTTGAGGGTCGTGAACGGAATGATCTCGAGGCGGAAGCACGACAGGTGCGTCGCCCCGGTCGCGGCCGCGCGCGCGAGGTCGGCGCGCAGCTCCGCCTCGGTCTGCCCGGGGATCCCGTAGATGACGTCGAGCGAGAAGTTGTCGAACTTCGCGGCGTGGATCGCCTCGATCGTCGTCTCGACGTCGCGGGCGCGGTGCGGCCGGCCGATCACCTTGAGGAGGCGATCGTCGAAGGTCTGGAGGCCGAAGGAGATCCGGTTGATGCCGCCGTCGCGGTAGGCGAGCGCCTTCTCGGTCGTGAA
>JAGQIT010001384.1 GCA_020431135.1 Myxococcales bacterium
CTCGACGCCCTCCGCCGCGCCCTCGAGCTGCCGGCGGGCTCCGAGGCGAACGCCTACTTCCAGGCCCGCGCCCGCGCCTTCATGGTCGATAACGAGCGCAGCAAGGAGATCGTCGTCCGCTTCGGCGGCGGCGACCACCGCCTGCCGCCGACGGGCCCGAGCGGGCACACCCTCGCCCGCCTCGTCGTCGCCGCCGACGCCCTCGACCGCGGCGCGACGCCGGTCGCCGCGGTCCTCCGCCGGGGGGACGACCGCCACTTCGAGGGGAGCGTCCTCCGCCTCGATCCGGGCGGGCTCTCAGTGGTCTCGGACATCGACGACACGATCAAGATCTCGGAGGTCCGCGACCTCCAGGCGCTCCTCGCCAACACCTTCCTGCGGCCCTTCGCGGCGGTCCCCGAGCTCCCGGTCGTCTACCAGCGCTGGGCCGATCGCGGCGCGCTCTTCCACTACGTGTCGGCGAGCCCCTGGCACCTCTACGACCCGCTGCGCGAGTTCGTCGTCGCCGCCGGCTACCCCCTCGGCAGCTTCCATCTCAAGGACTTCCGCTGGAAGGACCACTCCTTCCTCAGCCTCGTCCAGGACCCGGAGTCCTACAAGCTCGCGGCGATCGAGCCGCTGATCACCCGCGCGACCGGCCACCGCTTCGCCCTCATCGGCGACTCGGGCGAGGCCGATCCCGAGGCCTACGCCGAGCTCTACCGCCGCCACCCCGATCAGGTCGTCCACATCTATATCCGCGACGTCAGCGGCGAGGGCCCCGAGGCGCCGCGCTACCAGACGACCTTCGCCGGCGTGCCGGTCGATCGCTGGACCATCTTCACGTCCGCAGGCGAGCTGCCCGAGGCGCCGCCGCGATCCGCCGCGCCGACGGATCCCGCTGGCTGACGAGGCCTCGACGCGACGCTCCAACCGCGCCACCTCCGCGATCGGAGCGCGGACCGCGTCGGTCTGTTCTCGCGCGAAGTCGACCGCCGGCTCACGCACCTTCGCGCGCCTTCGCGCACCTTCGCGCGGCGTCGGCGGCCGCAGACCACCCCGTCGCGTCGCGCCCCCTCATGTCGAGTAGAATCCGCGGCGATGCGCAGACTCATGCCTATCTTCACCGCCTGTCTCCTCGTCGCCTGCGGCGGCAAGCAGGCCGACACCCCCTCGGAGACGCCGGACGAGCTGCCGGCGGAGGAGGGACGCCCCGATCCGAACGCGAAGGTCGACGACAACGCCGCGCCGCCGGAGAACTGCGACTTCATGGTCAACGACAAGTGCTACACCGATCAGGCGGAGGCCTGCACCGCGGCCGGCTGCGAGCCGGACAAGTGCATGGTCATGGAGTCGTACCCGGCCCAGATCCAGTGCGGCTGAGGCTCACGTGACGCCGCCGCTGCCCGCCGTCACCGCGCGGGCAGCGTCGAGCCCTACCTCGCCCCGCGCGCGTGCTGCCGAGGCTCGCCCGACGCCACCGTCGTCACCACTCGAGCAGCGTCGAGTCGTATCCCGCCGTCACCACGCGGGCAGCAGCTTGCCGAGGCGGCTCGGCTGGAGCAGGGCGTCGCGGAAGTCGTCGGCGCTCCGCGGCCGCTTGAGGCGGAGAGCGGAGAGCTCGAGGAGGTCGCAGGGCAGGTAGCACTCGATCTTCGAGACGTCGCCGACCTCGGAGATCGCCGCGAAGACCTCGCCGAGGGCCGCCGCCCAGCCGGCGACGAAGGCGTCGAGGCGGGGGTCCGCGAGCTGCTCCGCGGACCAGCGCAGCTCCTGCTCCTTGAGGTCGCGGATCATCCGCTGCTCGCCGTCCAGCTCCCAGATGATCAGGCGGACGGTCGTCGCCGCGCCCCCGTCGGCGCGCGATTCGACGCCGACGCACTCGACCGCGACGAGGTCGGAGGTGATCGGCGCGTGGGTCTCCATCAGCTCGGCGAGCGACATGGCCGCGACCATACCAGCCCGCCGCCGACGATCCACGCCCCATCGCGGCGAGCGAGGTGCGGGCCCCGCCATCCGCCGACTCGATCCGCGATAATCCCTGGACGCGATGCCCGAGCCGAGCCCATCGCTGGTGGAGACCGCGGCCTCCGTCCCCATCGAGCGGCCGACGCTGCAGTCGACGCGCGCCAGCGGCCGCGCCCCCGTCCCCGCCCCGCACCTGTCGACCGCGCGGATCGGCCGCTTCGCGGTCCTCCACCTCCTCGGCGCCGGCGGCATGGGTCAGGTCTACGCGGCCTACGACGGGGAGCTCGACCGCAAGGTCGCGATCAAGCTCCTGATCACCGACGGCCGCGGCGACGCCGAGGGCCGCTCCCGCCTGCGCCGCGAGGCCCAGGCGATGGCCCGCGTCGCCCACCCCAACGTCGTGCCGATCTTCGAGGTCGGCGAGCACGACGGGCGGATCTTCATCGCCATGGAGTACGTCGACGGCGTGACGCTGCGCGAGTGGTGCGCCGACCCGACGCGCCACTGGCGGGAGATCGTCGCCGTCTACCTGCAGGCGGCGCGCGGCCTCGCGGCGGCCCATGACGCCGGGATCATCCACCGCGACTTC
>JAGQIT010001385.1 GCA_020431135.1 Myxococcales bacterium
CGGCTGCCGCGTCGACCACGAGCGCCGCCTCGCCCACCCCGCACAGCGATCGCAACGCCGGCCGCGAGGCGCCCGCCGCCTGCCGCGACCTCGGCGCGCCGCCGAAGGGCCCGCCGACGCCGCTCTTCGATCCGGGTGACGTCCGCGCCCAGGGCACCGACGTCTCCGACGCCCAGGGCGACGTCCCCTGGAAGACGCTCGCCGAGGGCGGGATCGAGTTCATCTACGTCCGCGCCAGCGAGGGCGTACACATCCACGACCGCCACTTCCAGCGCAACTGGGAGATGGCCAAGGACTGCGCGCTCCCCCGCGGCGCCTACCACGTCTTCGAGCCGACGCAGGACGTCGACGCCCAGGTCGAGCACTTCCTCAGCATCCTCGGCGAGGACAGCGGCGAGCTGCCGGCGGTGCTCGACATCGAGATCACGCCGAAGATGGTCGAGGTCCGCAACGCCAAGAACAGGACGAAGGACGTCTTCCCGACCCACGAGGTCTACATGAAGGGCGTGCTGCGCTGGATGAGCAAGGTCGAGGCGGCGACCGGGATGAAGCCGATGGTCTACATCCAGCCGTGGTACTGGCACAGCTACCTCGGCAAGACCCAGGAGCTGACGGCGCACATGCTCTGGGCCGCCGGCAGCGCGCCCCGCGGCCGCGACGGCTGGGCTTGGACCTTCTGGCAGCACGGCCAGCCTGCGCACTGGGACGAGCGGATCTGGGATCGCGACCGCTTCCACGGCGGACCGGCGGAGCTCAAGGCGCTCCTCCAGTCCGAGCGCAAGGTCGCGGACACGAAGAAGTAGCGGCGGTCCTTCAGGACATCTTCGGCGGGGTCGAGCGTGAGCGCGCCGGGCGATGCTGTCACGCTCGTCGAGCGCCTCCGCGGCGACCTCTGCCTCGACGCTCAGCTCCACTTGCTTGTGGCGGTGCGTCGTCGCCGACCTCGACCAAGTCCGCGAGGTCCTCGCAGTCGCTCGCTCGGACGCGGACGCCGACCTCGACCGGACCTCTCCGCGCGCGACCGACCGCGAGGTGCGTTAGGACGCGCTCGTGCGCCCTGGGATGCGCTAGGGCGCCCTCGTGCCGACGTCTTCGCAATGACAGCGCCGCCCCGGCCGCGGTAGCGTCGAGCATGGCTCAGCATCGAGGAATTGGGTGGGGAATGGTGTTCGCGGCGGCGCTCGTGGTCGCGGCCTGCGGCGACGACGGGGTGACGAGCGGCGCGACGGACACGACGTCGACCTCGACGAGCGGGACGACGACGACGGCGACGACGACGGCGACGACGACGGCGACGGCGACGGCGACGAGCGGGACCGACAGCGACACCGGCACGACGACGACGACGACGATGGGCGTCTCGGAGTCCGACGCGACCACCGACGACTGCGCCGTCGGCCTCATCGACTGCGGCGGCGTCTGCATCGATCCGCTGACCGACGAGGAGAACTGCGGCGGCTGCGGCTCGCCCTGCGCCGCGATCCAGTCGTGCATCGAAGGCAACTGCATCGTCGACTGTCCTGTGGGTCAGGTAGATTGCGTCGACGTCTGCGCCGATCTCCAGAGCGACCCGCAGCACTGCGGCGAGTGCGGGATGGCCTGCGGCGACGGCGAGGTCTGCGTCGACGGCGGCTGCGACGTCGAGTGCCCCCGCGGCCAGAACGCCTGCGACGGCGCCTGCTACGACCTCGCCGGCGACAAGGACCACTGCGGCTCCTGCGACGTCGCCTGCGGCGCCTGCCAGATGTGCGAGGCCGCCGAGTGCGTCGACTCGATGCCGCCGCCGCCGGCCGGCGCGATCATGGGTGAGACCGACCTCTGCGCCGGCGTCTCGACGTCATTCTCGATCGCCGACGTCCCGGGCGCGACCGAGTACGCGTGGACGGTCCCCGACGGGTCGACGATCACCGACGGTCAGGGGACGACGGCGATCCAGGTCGACCTCGGGGCGAGCGGCGGTCAGGTCTGCGTCAGCGCCGGCGACGGCTGCTTCAATTCGGCGCCGACCTGCGTCGACGTCACGATCACCGGCGGCGAGCCCTTCTCCAAGACCTTCACCGCGACCGGAGAGGTCCAGGACTTCGTCGTCCCGAGCTGCGTCACCGAGGTCGTGATCACCGCCTTCGGCGCCCAGGGCGGCTCGAGCGAGGGCGGCCTCGGGGCGAAGATGAGCGGGACCTTCACGGTCAGCCCGGGGGAGCTGCTCGGCGTCGCGGTCGGCGAGCGGGGCGTGACCAACGCCTGCGGGGGCGCGCCCGCGACCGGGGGCGGTGGCGGCGGCTCCTTCGTCTGGCGCGACGCGGACAAGACTGAGCCGCTCATCGCCGCGGGGGGCGGGGGCGGCGGCAACCAGAACTGGGGGAACGTCACCTGTCGCAAGGGACTGCCCGGCGTCACCGGGGTCGACGGCAGCAAGGGCAACGGGGCCAACAGCGCCGCGGGCGGCGTGGGCGGCCTCGGCGGTGCGGGCAACGCCCCCTCGGGGACCGGCTCAGGCGGCGCCGGCTGGAAGGGCGCGGGGCAGAACTCGACCTACGGCAACGGCTG
>JAGQIT010000016.1 GCA_020431135.1 Myxococcales bacterium
CGCTCGGCGCCCGCCAGTCGCCGCGGGGCGACAGCGAGCCACCCGAGCCGACCTTCGGGCCGTTGGGCACGCAGCTCCGCTTGAACTGCGAGATCTGGAAGAAGCGGTAGAGGAAGACCTCGAGCCAGCGCTTGATCGTCGGCAGGTCGTAGTCACGCCGGCGCTCCTCCGGGGTGCCCGGCGGCCAGGCGCCGCGCCGGCGGTCGCTCCACGCGTGGAGGGCGAGGAAGGCGACCTTGCTCGGCGGGAAGCCGTAGCGCGTGATGTAGTAGGTGTTGAAGTCCTGGAGGTCGTAGGGGCCGATCTTCGCCTCGGTGCTCTGGGCCGGCGCGTCCGGATCGTCCTCCGCGCCGGGGATGAGCTCGGGCGAGATCTCGGTGTCGACGATCGACTGCAGGACCTCCGCCGTCGCCGGGTCGACCTCGCGGGCCTCGATCACCCAGCGGATCAGGTACTGGATCAGCGTCTTCGGCACCGACGCGTTGACGTTATAGTGCGACATGTGGTCGCCGACCCCGTAGGTCGCCCACCCGAGCGCGAGCTCCGAGAGGTCACCTGTCCCGAGGACCATAGCCTTGTGATGATTGGCGAGGCGGAAGAGATGCGAGGTCCGCTCGCCGGCCTGGACGTTCTCGAAGGTGATGTCGTAGACCGCCTCGCCCTCGTGGAAGGGGTGCTCGATGTCCTTCATCATCTGCCGGCACGACGGCTTGATGTCGATCTCGGCGGCCTTGACCCCGAGCGCGCGCATCAGCTTCCAGGCGTTCTCGTAGGTCCGCGACGAGGTCGCGAAGCCCGGCATCGTGTAGGCGAGGACATGGCTGCGCGGGAGGCCGAGGCGGTCCATCGCCTTGGCGGCGACGATCAGCGCTTGCGTCGAGTCGAGGCCGCCCGAGACGCCGATCACCAGCTTGTCGATGCGCGCGGCCTCGAGGCGCTTACACAGGCCGTGGACCTGGATGTTGTAGGCCTCGTAGCAGCGCTCGTCTCGACGCTCGACGTCGCTGGGGACGAAGGGGTAGCGATCGACGCGGCGCTCGAGGCCGGCGGCGTCGGGGATCTCGAGGTCGAAGGGGATCCGCCGGAGCCCGCGCAGGCGCTCGCGGTTGTCGGCGATCGCGTCGCCGAAGGAGGTCAGGCGCAGGCGATCCTGGACGAGGCGGCCGAGGTCGACGTCCGCGAGGACGACCTGCTCGTCGGCGGCGAAGCGCCGCGACTCGGCGAGGAGCGCCGCGTTCTCGTAGATCATCGCGTGGCCGTCCCAGGCGAGGTCGGTCGTCGACTCGCCGGCGCCGGCCGCCGTGTAGAGGTAGGCGGCGACGCAGCGCCCCGAGTGCGCGGCGCACAGCCCCTTGCGGTAGTCCGCCTTGCCGATCGTGATGTTGCTCGCCGACAGGTTGCAGAGCACCGTCGCCCCGGCGAGCGCCGCGTAGGTGCTCGGCGGGATCGGCACCCAGACGTCCTCACAGATCTCGGCGTGGACGAGGAGATCGGGGATGCTGCTCGCGGCGAAGATCAAATCGTCGCCGAAGGGGACGCGCTGGCCGAGGACGGTGATCTCGCGGGCGAGGCCCTCGCGGGCGGCGGCGAATTGCCGGCGCTCGTAGAACTCGCGGTAGTTCGGCAGGTAGCTCTTGGGGATGACCCCGAGGACGGCTCCGCGGTGGATCGCGACGGCGCAATTGAAGAGGCGGCCCTCGACCCGCAGCGGCGCGCCGACGAGGAGCAGCGGGTGGAGGTCGCGGCTCGCCGCGGCGATCGCCGCGAGGCCGGCCTCGCAGGCGCCGAGGAGCGCGTCCTGGTGGAAGAGATCCTCGCAGGTGTAGGCGCTGATCCCGAGCTCCGGGAAGACCACCACCACGGCCCCCGCGGCGCTCGCACGCTGGGCGAGCTCGATCGTCCGCGCGCTGTTGTGCGCGGGGTCGGCGACGCGGAGGGCGGGGATGCAGACCGCGACGCGGGCGAACCCGTGGCGGTAGATCGACGAGAATGGGGGTCTCTCGAGGTCCATCGGCGCCCGGATTCTACCTCCGTTCCGCCCGCCTCTCTCGCGCCTTGCTGGCGCCGCTCGGACAAGGGCTGCACGCGCCCCCGACCGCGGCTGTACGGAGATCCACGGCGATGCGCAGGCGGCCCGCGCGAGGGGGCGACCCGCGGGCGGCCGCGAGCACCCGGCCCCCGGCAAGCCCTTCGTCGACAGCGACGGCGACGGCGTCCTCTACGCCGATGATCTCTGTGACGGCTTCGACGGCAGCCGCGACGCGGACCTCGACACGAGCCCCGTCGCCAACGCCGACCAGGCCGATGATAATGAGAACGGGATCGGGGACGCCTGTGACGAGGCTGGCACGACGACGAGCGGCGAGCTCCGTCATCTCGGAGATCGGCAGGCAAACGAGCCGGCCGCCCTGGCGCTGACGATCTGCTAGAACGCAGAACTTTCGCAACTTCCTGTACGCGAGGACAGGTCACGCCCGCGCGGCGCTGTGGTCGACGCCAGCCGAGCGCGGCCGCGATCGGCCGCGCTCACGCGTCCTCACGCGGGCCGCCCGCGAGGCCCTCGCGGACCTCCCCGAACGCGCCCGCGAGCTCGACGACCTCCTGCCCTCCTCCAGAGCACGGCGCGCAAGAAGACCCGTTGGGGACCTCTGCCTGCCCCCAGGAGCCACGCTCGGGCGACACCGACGGCGGCGCGAGACCACGCGCTGACGC
>JAGQIT010001386.1 GCA_020431135.1 Myxococcales bacterium
CTGCACCGGCTCGCCGGCGAGCAGCCGGCGCACGACCGCAGCTGCCCGCTGGGTCAGCTCGAGAAAGCGCACGCGGTGACTCGCGCGGTCGCGGTAGGCGAGCACCCAGCACTCGCGCGCCTCGGGCACCGCGTCGTCCTCCTCGTTCTTCGCCAGCAGGTGCACCGCGTGGTCGTAGCGGAGCACGCTGGCCGAGCTGTCCGCGCGCATCGGTCGGTCGAGCGCCATCGGGTGACCGGTGAGCAGCTCGCCGCCGACCGGCGCGATCCGGAGATCCTCCGCGATCAGCTCGTGGCGCATAAAGTCGACGAGGTACGCGGGCACGTCGTCGCGCGCGCGCCAGCGGGGCGCCGCGAACAGGGCGAATTCAGCCGGCACGCAGCGCAGGTAGCGAGTGCGAGGCGCTCGCTCCTCCATGAACGCGGCGAAGGTCTGGCGAAACAGCGCCTTGTTGACGCGCTGCACGGTCCGCGGCAGCCACTCGCGGATCACCCGGCGCAGGCGCGCCTGGACCATGGTTCGGTACATCCGCAGGCGCTCCGGGCCGCGCTCGACCATCGCCGCGAGGGCGGCGCCCTCGAGCCCGTGGGCGGCGTAGAAGCCGGCGAGGTCGCGGCGGATCGCCTGGCCTGCGGCGCGCTCGCGGAGCGCCGCCGCGAAGGCGTCGATGACGATCGTGTCGGCGGACTTGGTCGGCTCAGCCATGACGCGCACCTCCGACGGCCGCGACCTCGGCGTCGCCGCGCCAGCGGCCGATCGCCGCCTGGTAGATCGCGTCGAGCTCCGCGACCTCGGCGAGGAGGTCGGCGAGCGGCGGGATGTGGTTGTCGCGCTCGAGGAGCACCGGCACCGGGCCTATGCGCTCGACGACCCAGGCCATCATCGCCTGGACCTCCTCCTTGACGCTGGCGCCGTGGGTGTCGATCAGCGTGCGCTCGTCCCACGCCTCGTGGCCGGCGATGTGGAGCTGACGGACGCGCTCCAGCGGGATCCTCTCCAGCCACGCGTAGGGGTCGAAGCCGTGGTTCTGCGCGTTGACGTAGGCGTTGTTGACGTCGAGGAGGAGGCCGCAGTCGGCCCGCTCGAGGATCTCGGCGATGAACTCAGGCTCGTCCATCGCGCTCTCGCCGAGGGCGAGGTAGTAGGAGATGTTCTCGAAGAGCATCGGCCGCTCGACGCGATCGGCGGCCTCGCGGATCCGGCTGGCGACGCGGACGGCGCTCTCGCTCGAGAAGGGCACCGGCAGGAGGTCATGGAACTCGGCGCCGCGGTGGCACATGCACAGGTGGTCCGAGTACCAGGGGGTCGGGTGGGCGTCGAGGAAGCGGCGGAGCTCGGCGAAGAAGCGGTCGTCGAGCGGGTCGACGCCGCCGAGGTTCATGCCGAGGCCGTGGCCGAGGAGCGGGAAGCGATCGCGGATCCGGGCGAGCTGATCGACCGCTCGGCCGCCGCGCCACAGGTAGTTCTCCGGCGAGACCTCGAGGAAGGCGACGGCGCCGTCCGCCTCGCCGCCGTCGATCTGCTCGATGAACGCGGAGCGGAGGCCGAGGCCGATCCCGGTCGGGTGGGGCGAGTCCATTGGCGACAGCCTAGCAGCCCGGGGCAGAACTCCCGCGTGCGCTCGCGCAGCAATCGCCGCGCCGCCAGGCGCTCGCGCGAGCGCGTCGATCCGAGCCCCCAGGACAGGCGGGGAGAACAGGCGGGGAG
>JAGQIT010000017.1 GCA_020431135.1 Myxococcales bacterium
AGGGCGACGACGCCGAGGCGCTGAGCGAGGTCGAGGCCGTCGCCGCGCATGACGAAGGCCATCGCCGCGAGGAGGGCCGTGTTGACCCCGAGGCCGAGGCTCGACGCCGACTGCCGGCGCTCGAGCAGCGACGTCGCCCGCTCCCAGGCGCGGGCGTAGGTCTTCGGGTCCGTGTCGGCCACCTAGGCCGCTCCCTCCCCGCTGCGGGCGAAGAGCGCCGTCGCCGGATCGTCGCCGCGTTGGACGAGGCGGCCGTTGGCGGCGAGGCGGCGGAGGATCTGCCACGCGGCGACCGGATCGTCGCCGGTCGCGGTCGCCAGCGCGGCCGCGGTCGCGCCCGCGCCGTCGCTGGGGAGCGCCGCGACGAGCCGCGCCTGCCGGGCGAGCACCGCCTTGGCCGCGACCTTGCCTGCCTCGACCCCCGGCTGGTGGTAGGCGTTGATGTCGATGAGCTCGGCGTAGAGGCCGACCGCGCGCTCGAAGAGGGCGATCGTCGCGCCGAGCGAGCGCGCGTCGAGGCGGCCGAGGACCAGCGTCGCGCTCGCCCGCCCGCGCTCACGCAGGGCCGCCCGCGTCCCCTGGTAGAAGCCGTCGAGGCAGTCGCCCGAGGTCACCCCGGGCTCGACCTCGAGGCTCGACGCCCCGCGCCCGTCGGCGAGCACGCGGACGAAGAGCGCGAAGAAGTTGGGGAGGCCGTCGCGGAGCTGCTGGACGTAGGCGTGCTGGTCCGTCGAGCCCTTGTTGCCGTAGACGCTGAGGCCCTGCCAGACCTCGGCGCCGCGGCGATCGAGGCGCTTGCCGAGCGACTCCATGACGAGCTGCTGGAGGTAGCGCGAGAGGAGGACGAGGGCGTCGCGGTAGGGCAGAACGACCATGTCCTTGCGGCCATGTCCGCCGCCCTGGACGTGCCACATCAGGGCGAGGAGGGCGGCCGGGTTCGCGCGCGCCGGGGCCCGCGTCCAGCGATCCATCGCCGCCGCGCCGTCGATGACGGCGCGCCAGTCGATCCCCTGGAGGGCTGCCGGCAGGAGGCCGACGGCGGCGAGCACCGAGGTCCGGCCGCCGACCCAGTCCCACATCGGGACGATCGCCAGCCAGCCCTCGGCCTCGGCCTTGGCGGCGAGCTTCGAGCCGGCGCCGGTCACCGCGATCGCCTGGCGGGCGAAGTCGAGGCCGGCGGCCTCACAGGCGGCGATGACCTCGAGCATCCCGTTGCGGGTCTCGACCGTCGAGCCCGACTTCGAGATCACGAGCACCAACGTGTGCCCGAGCGAGTCGAGGGCGCCGAGGATGCGGGCGATCCCCGTCGGGTCGGTGTTGTCGAGGACGCGGAGCGGGAGGCCGTCGGCGGCGGCGTCGGCCGCGAGGGCGTCGGCCATGAGCTGGGGTCCGAGGGCCGAGCCGCCGATGCCGACGAGGAGGACCTCGCGGAAGGGCTGGCCGTCGGCCGCCGCCAGGGCGCCGCTGCGGACCCGCTCGGCGAGGTCGTCGATCTGGGCCCACATCGCCTCGATCTCCGCCGTGATCGCGGGGGTCGGCGCGAGGCTCGGGTCGCGGAGCCAGTAGTGGCCGACCATCCGCCCCTCGTCAGGGTTGGCGATCGCCCCCTCCTCGAGGGCGGCCATGGCCGCGCGCGCGGCCTCGAGGCGGTCGAAGAGCGCGGGGTCGGCCCCATCGAGGCCGGCGTCCGCGAGATCGAGCTCGATCGCCGGCGCCCCGAGGGCGACGCGGCTGCGCAGGTAGGAGTCCATCGTCGACGTGTCCATCGCAGGGCGGACTATCGCCGGCCGCGGCCGCCGGCCGCAAGCTCAGCCGAGAGCGGCGACGCGGCGCTCGATCCACGGCCGCGCGGCCTCGAGGTCCTCGCGCGTCTTGATCGGCATGAACCGGCGCCCGCGGTCGACCTCGATGAACGCGGTCGGCGCGTGCTCGGTGATCTGGCCGATGAGGCGCTCAAACTGGACGATCTGGAGCTCCTCGGCGCCCCACTCGAGGCCGCGGTGGACCGGGAAGTAGGTCAGCGCCGGGCGGCTGCCGAGGGCGTCGAGGGTCAGCCAGAGGGTGTTGGTGTTGAAGTGGTCGTAGGCCGTCGGATCGGCCGCGTCCGGCAGGCGGAAGCCCTCGACGATCACCGGCCGGCCGCCGACCTCAGCGATGCAGCCGCCGACGTCGCCCGGGCGCCGACGGACGACCTCGACGGAGACCTGGGCGCCGCCCTCGACCGCCGCCAGGTGGAGGCCGAGGTGCAGCGGATCGAGGGTCGCGCCGAGGTTGTCGACGTTCGAGATCAGGACGTGGCGGACGCCGCGGGCGCGGAGGCGGTCGACGAGGCCGCTGGCCACCGCCTGCTCGAGGGTGTCGCCGTGGCCGGGGGCGGCGAAGAGCTCGCTCTCGGGGCGTCGCTCGGCGCCCTCGCGGCGGTAGAGCGGCGCGCCCTCGAGGTCGATCCGCGGGAGCACGGACTGGTCGAAGCTGAGGCGATCCGCGGGGTCGATCCCCGACCAGGCGACCGCCGCGAGGTGGGCGTCGCTGGCCGCTCGCGTGGCGAAGGAGCACATCACGACGGCGGGGATCGGGGCGCCGAGGCGCTCGGCGAGGGCGCGGACGTCGGCGAGCTTGAGGGCGAGGAAGCTGGGGGCGTCGGCGCCCGGGAGCACCGGCACGACCCCCTTCACGGCGCCGCCGAAGCGGGTGGCGAGGCCGCCGTTGAGGATCAGCGCCGCGACCTCGCCGGCGCGTAGGGCCGCCTCGCCGGCGGCGATCCGATCGTCGCGGGCGGCCGCGGAGGTGGGCGGTCGGAGGAGGCGCGGATCGTCGGCGGCGAGCGCCGCGGGGGGCTCCGTCAGGCGCGCGCGCGCGCGGCTCAGCTCGCCGCGGAGGAAGGCCTCGCGGAGGGCGGCGAAGAGCTCGCGGTCGTAGCGGAGCGGGGCGTCCATGGCCTGTCGTCGGTGGCCCGCGGCGCCGCTCGGAGAGCCGCGGGTGCGGTCATTCTCAGGGCCCGCGGCGGATCTGTCGAGCCGCCATCCGGCGACGTCTCGGCGACGCTTCGGTGTCGATCGCGGGACGGCGCCCAGGCTGACGCCATCGCGCCAGTCGTCGCGTTCCAGCGCACTCGCGGAGCGCGGGCGCAGGAACGCGGGGTGTTGAGCGCTCAGCTCGGCACGAAGCAGGCCCCGACCCACTCGTACCCCGGGGCGGGGCTCGAGAAGGCCTCGTTGCAGGTCGCCGGCGCGGTGCAGGTGTCGGGGCCTGTCAGATCGCAGATCGCCGTGCAGCACAGCCCCGTCGGCGACGCGCAGTTCGGGATCAGCTCGCCGGCCTCGCAGACGAAGGCCTGGCTGCACCCACGATCGCCTGCGCTCAGGCACTGCGCGGTCTCGGTGCCGATGTCGACCTCGGTCGGCTGCTGGCAGGCGAAGGAGTCGTCGGTCTGGCGGCACTCGAGGGTCCCCTTGCAGATCGGCAGCAGCGGGTCGCAGGCGTCGGCGCACACCGGGACGTTGTTGTAAGGGTTCTCGATGCAGCGGCCGTCGCCGCACTCGTTGTCCTTGGCGCAGAGCGGGACGCAGATCCCGGTGTTGTCCTCGCCGGAGTTCGGCGCGCAGATCGTGCTCGGGGGGCAGCCGTCCTGGCCGTCGATCGGCGAGGGCGAGCACTCCGAGTAGGGATCGAGGGCGGTGTCGTCGGCGACGCAGTCGTAGAGGTTCTGGTAGACCCCCTTGACCAGGGCCGTGCACTTCTGGCCTTCGGGGCAGCTATTGATGTCGGCGGGCTCGCAGTTGTACTCGGGGCTCGGATCGCCGCCGCCGTTGGTCGGATCGCCGCTCGTCGACGTCGTCCCGCCGGTCGAGGTGGTCTCGACATCGGAGCTGTCCGAGGTCGCCGCGGTCGGGTCCTCGGTCGGGATCTGCTGGCAGGCGAGGAGCCCGACGGCGAGCCCCGCGAGCGCGAGGGCGGAGAACGGAGGGCGAGCGCGGCGAGATGAGACCATGGTGAAGGCTAGATCGTATCGCTCCGCAGGGCACGCGAGCGCGGGGCCCTGGTGTGCCCTCGTCGAGCGATGCGTGCGAGGACGGCCGTGAAGGGCGTGGGACGCGAGCGCCCGAAGGTCGCCGCCGCGGGCTCGCAGCGGCCGACCGACGTCTCACTCCGCGCTCGTTGGCGGAGACTCCTCCGAGCGAGCGCCCCGCGTCGGGGCGTGCTGCGCGAGCGCTACTCGGCCTCGCGCTCGGCGGGCGCGGCCGCCGAGCCGGAGAGCGCGCGTACGGAGCCCTCGCAGGCGCGGCAGAGGTCACGCGCGAGGTCGAGCGCCTGGGCGGCGGGCCGACGCGCGGAGGTCGTGAGCTGGACGAGGCCGCTGCCGCCTGCG
>JAGQIT010001387.1 GCA_020431135.1 Myxococcales bacterium
ACTGCCGGATGGCCCTCTTCGCCCTCGGCACCTTCATGATCGGGGTCTGGGAGGCGACGGAGGAGAACCGCGGCAAGGCCTTCGATCGCTACTCGGTCGGCCTCCACCACTTCGCGATCGCGATGGAGTCCCGCGCGGCGATCGACGAGGTCTACCGCAAGCTCGTCGAGGACGGGGTCCACATCCTCGACGCCCCCGCCGAGTACCCCTACGCCCCGGGCTACTACGCGGTGTTCTTCACGGATCCCGACGGCATCAAGCTCGAGCTCGTCCACATGTAGGCGACCGCCGCGCGCGCGGCGGAGGCTGAGGCCCGCGACCGAGCGTCGGCGCGGGCCTCCGCAATTCTCCGGTGACGACCGCGCCGGTCGCAGCGCGGGTCGGCGTCGGAAGATCGCCGCGGTCCTCGGTCGTGCGCCGGCACGGAGCAGGTCGACCCACGAGCGCGCAGGGACGGGCGACGCTCCGACGAAGGGTGCGAACGCTCGCCGCTCCCTATCCTCCTGCGGACCTCTCGCGCCCCGAGGGCGTCCGCTATCCTGGACATGGGATGGTGGTAGAGAGGGGAGCGGGTCCGGAGGTCGTGGTCGAGGTCCGTGATCCTGTCGACGGGATCCGCGGCGTCCTCGTGATCGATCGCCTCGTCCGCGGGATCGCGGCCGGCGGCCTGCGGATCGCCAAGAACGTCGATCGCGAGGCGTTGACGGCCCTCGCGGCGGCGATGACCCGCAAGCAGGCGGCCTACGGCATCGAGGTCGGCGGCGCCAAAGCGGGCCTGGCGATGGATCCGGAGCACCCGCGGCGCGGCGCGATCCTCCGCCGCTTCCTCGCGGTCGTGCGGCCGATCATCGCCTCGATGTGGTCGGTCGGACCCGACGTCAACACATCGATGGACGAGCTCGAGGCCTGCGCCCGCGAGGTCGGCCTGCCGTCGCTGAAGATCTGCGTCGCGCGCTCACGCGAGATCGACGACGCGACCTTCCTCCGGCGCTACGGTCTCTTCGCCGCGGACGTCGGCGGCTGGTCCGTGAACCAGCTCCGCGGTCCGGCGGCCGTCAAGGCGGCGACGCTCGCCCTCCTCGATCATCTCGGCGTCGCGGCGAAGGGCGCCCGGATCGCGATCCAGGGCGCAGGGACGATGGGCGGCGGCGCGGCCCACCTCCTGCGCAGCGCCGGCTGCACGATCGTCGGCTGGGCCGACGCGCGCCTGAGCCTCCTCGACCCCGCGGGGCTCGACGTCCCCCGCCTCCTCGCGCGCCGCGATCGCGGCTACCTCCCGGACACCGGCGCCGGACGGCCCTCGCGGGCGCTCCTCACGGTCGACTGCGACGTCCTCGTGCTCACGGCGATCTCTGACGCGGTCGACGGGACCGACGTGGCGAGCCTGGCCTGCCGCGGGATCGTCGAGGCCGCCAACCTCGCCGTCGCGCCGTCGGTCGCCGCGGCGATCGGCGCCCGCGGGATCACGATCGTCCCCGACGTCGTCGCCAGCGCCGGCGGCTCGCTCGCGGTCGAGGCGCTCTACACGGGGGATCCGCGGCGCGGCGAGGACGTTCTCGCCCACGTCGAGCGGCGCGCCGGCGTCGCGATCACGGCGCTCCTCGAGGAGGCAGCCGCCGCGGGCGTCGCCGTCCGCGACCTCG
>JAGQIT010001388.1:0-3535 GCA_020431135.1 Myxococcales bacterium
AGCGCCGGGGCGCTGAGGCTGACGCGGGCGCTGGCGCGGGCGATCGCGGCCGGGCGCCGGCGCAGGCCCTGCGAGATCTGCACGAGGCGCTGCAGGATGCGCAGCTCGGGGTGCGCGGCGAGGGCGAGCCCGGCGGCGTAGGTCAGCGAGTAGGCGACGCTGGCGGCGATGTTCGGCCCGACCGCGGCGAGGAGCGCCGGCGTCCCGGCGGCCGTGTGCGCGGCGATCGTCAGCAGCGCGTGGATGAGGGACGCGCAGAGCGTCGGCGCGATCACCTTCGCTGCAGGCCCGGCGCAGCGCCGGCTGACGGCCTCGAGGATCGCGGTCTGGAGGCAGGTCAGCGTCAGGCTCGAGGCGCCCTGCGTGAGGCCGGCGCGGGCGGCCGCCTCGACGCCGTAGCTGAGGTTGGCGGCCAGCGCCCAGCTCCCCCAGAGGAGCATCGACCAGCTCGAGATCGCGGCGATCCGGACGGCGGCGCGCCGCCAGTAGCTCCCCTCGGTCGACTTCCCCTGCTGCATCACGACATGTGAGTTTGCAAGTCGCATGCCGCATCCTTGAGGCGCTCCGCGGCGGTCGTGATCGCGCGGCGCCGACGGGTTCGCGGCGGCCGCCGAGAGGGCGCATCATGGGCGCACCGCTATGCCCGAGGTCTCACGGCTCAACATGCGCACCGACGCGGTCTCTGGCGGGCCGCACTGGAGCGAGCACGCCCTCTTCGCCGGCATGGACGCGGCGCAGATCGAGGCGCTCACCGAGCACATGGACGAGCGGATCTACAACGACGGCGAGGTCGTCGTCCGCGAGGGCGAGCCGGCCGACGCCCTCTACGTCATCGAGCAGGGGATCCTCGCGGTCGTCCGCGACGACGACGACGGCGAGCGCCACGAGCTCCAGCGCATGCACGACGGCGAGGTCTTCGGCGAGATGGGCCTCTTCCGCGACGGCATGCGCACGGCGACCGTCGTCGCGGTCGGCCGCTCGCGCCTCCTCTACCTGCCCTTCCACGCGCTCGGCCGCGGCGGCGTCGAGGAGAGCCTCCTCGCTCGCTTCCCGAACCGGCTGATGCGCAACATCGGCACGCTGCTCACCGAGCGCATGGCCAACCTCAGCGACGACGCGGTCGAGCTCCTCCGCGATCGCCTGAAGATGGGGCAGTTCTTCGTCAGCCTCGTCTGCCTGCTCTCGCTCTACACCCTCGGGATCTCGATCGCCAACCACTTCTCGGCGGGCCTCACGGGCTACGGCCCGCTCCTGTCGATCGTCATGCTCGCGGTGATCGCCGTGACCTGCACGATCCAGATCCGCCAGATGGGCTGGACCCTCGACCGCTTCGGCGTCACCCTCCGCGGCGCCCGGCGGGCGCTCGGCGAGGCGACCGCGGTGACGCTCTTCGTTCTCGGCCTGCTGACCCTCGGCAAGTGGCTGCTCATCCAGCTCCACCCGGCCTTCGCCGACGTCCCGCTGATCGGCTTCGCCGCCCGCGTCGAGATGTACGGCGCCGACCGCCTGGCGATCCTCGGCGTCTCCTACGGCCTCTTCTCGCCGATCCAGGAGTTCATCGCCCGCGGCGTCCTCCAGACCTCCCTCGAGCAGTTCCTGACCTTTAAGCGCAAGACCTTGGCGGCGGTGCTCCTGTCGAACCTGCTCTTCGCCACGCTCCACCTCCACACCTCCTACAAGCTCGCCGCGCTCGCCTTCGCCGGCGGCCTCCTGTGGGGCTGGATGTTCGCCCGCCAGCGCACGCTCGTCGGCGTCAGCGCCTCGCACATCCTCGTCGGGCTCTACCTGATCTACGTGCTCTCGGCGTCGCCGCTCTAGGAGCAGGCGCCGATGGTCTCGAAGGTGTCGCAGTAGAGGGCGTCGAAGGTGCCCTCGGCGAGGACGCCGGCGCGCGGGTCGTTGATCGTGAGGGTCCCGGCGAGGCGCGGCGGGTCGTCAGGATCGGACATGTACCACGAGCCCTGGCGGACGATGTCGCTGAGCTGGACCCCGTCCGCGATCACATATGTCTCATCGGGCAGGCGGAGGATCGCCTGGGCGTCGCTGCCCTCGAGCGCGTGGAGGGGCGCCCAGCCGCGGACCTCGAGGTGGAAGAAGGGGTACGCGCCGGATTCGCCGTCGGCCTCCCTCGCGGCGACGAACGCGGCGATGTCGACGTCGTCGTCGACGACGAAGAGCGACGCCCGCTGGCAGTCGCTGAAGTTGCAGTCCTGGCCGTACATGCTGAAGAGCACACGGGTGCCCGCGAGGGGGCCGTAGGGGGTCGTGCTCGTGATCGCCGACGACGGGAGCGCCGCGAGGTCGCAGCCGACGAGGCCGGGCCAGATGCCGTAGTCGCCGCACTCGTAGCGGTCGCGGTCGCAGTCGTTGCAGGCGCCCTCGGAGCCGCCGCTGGCGGATGAGGACGAGGACGACGAGGACGACGAGGAGGACGACGACGACGAGGATGCGGCCGTCGACGACGAGGCGGACGTCGACGTCGCCGCGGTCGCCGAGCCGGTCTCGATCGCCTTCTCTGTGCAGCCGAGGCTAGCGAGGCCGAAGAGGCCGAAGAGGCCGAGCACGGTCCGTCGCAGCGCCACGCCTCGAGGATAGGCGGCGCCGCGGCGCGCGGGGGCGAAGAAGGTGCGCCGACGCAGCCGCGCTCAGGAGCCCGGGGCCGGGACGCGCAGGAGGGCGATCTTCACCCCGCGGCGGACCCCGTCGAGGACGGCGATCGCCGGCAGGTGACCGACCTCGACGAAGCCGAGGCGCTCGTTGATCGCCTGCGTCCGCGCGTTGTGATCGAAGTAGGTGCTGATCACCGCGTCGACGCCGAGGCGCGGGCAGGCGGCGATCATCGCCCGCTTGAGGCGCAGGCCGATCCCGCGCCCGCGGTGGTCGCGGGCGACGTAGGTCGCGATCTCGGCGGTGCCGTCGTAGGCCGGGCGGCGGTGATAGAACCAGTGGAGGCTGACCCAGGCGATCACCTCGCCGCCGCGCTCGAGCACCCACAGCGGCCGCTTCGCGGGGTCGTGGGCGGCGAACCACGCCTCGCGGCTCTCGACGGTGATGGGCTCGAGGTCGGCCGTCGACCAGCGGCCGTCGATCGACTCGTTGTAGATCGCGACGATCCGCGGGAGGTCGTCGCGCGTCGCGTCGCGGATCCTCTCGTCGACCTCGCCCGTGGTGTCCGCGTTCTCCGACATCGCCGAGAGTGTCGCCGATCGCCGCCGCCGGGTCGCGGGCGATCGCCCTAGTCGCGGTCGTTCTCCGGCGCCGCCATCCCCTCGACGAGCACCGGGTCGCGCTGCTCGTCGAGGTGCGGCTTGCCGGCGAAGTCGATGTAGTGGCCGGAGCGGTTGGCCTTGGTCTCGAGGTAGAAGCGGTTGTGCGGGTTCGGCGGGAGGACGTGCGGGATCCGCCCCGAGACGGCGATCCCGTTGCGCTCGAGCTGGGCGATCTTGTCGGGGTTGTTGGTCATCACGCGGACCGAGCGCAGGTCGAGGCTGCGGATCATGTGCGCCGCGATCGCGTAGTCGCGCTCGTCGTCGCG
>JAGQIT010001388.1:3594-4529 GCA_020431135.1 Myxococcales bacterium
CGGATCTTGTTGATCAGGCCGATGCCGCGGCCCTCCTGCCGGAGGTAGAAGAGGACGCCGCGCTCCATCGCCGCGAGCTTGCGCAGCGCCGCCTCGAGCTGGTCGCGGCAGTCGCAGCGCAGCGAGCCCATGACGTCGCCGGTGAGGCACTCGGAGTGCATGCGGATCGGCACGTCCTCGCGGCCGATGACGTCGCCGTGGACCATCGCCGTGTGCTCCTTGCCGTCGCGGTTGTTCCAGAAGGCGACGATCTTGAAGGCGCCGAAGCGGCTCGGGAGGTCGGCGACGCCGGCGATGCGGACGCAGATCCGCGGGTCGCCGACGCCGTCGCACTCGTGGTCGCGATCGCGCTCGGCGAGGTCTTGCAGGGTCGTGGGCTCGCTCATCGGTGCTGTCTACAGGGCTGGAGGGGGTCGGCGAGGAGGCGCTCGGCGAGGGCGCGGCCGGCGAGCCACGCCCCCTCGACGCCGCCCGTGAGGTCGAAGGCCTCGCCCGTGAGGCCGAGCCGGCGGCCGCCGCCGAGGTCGAGGAGGNNGACCGGCTCGCGGAGCTGCTCGGCGCCCTCCTGCCGGGCGTAGCGCCAGCGCTGAGTGTCGGTGAAGAGGGGCGGGCCGAGGTCGCCGGGGAGGTGGGGCGCGGCGGCCTCGAGGAGGGCGGCGGACCAGCGCTTCGGGTCCTCCTCGAGGTGCGCCCGGGACCACCGCGCCGTCGCCTGGATGACGAGGGCGTGGGCCGCCGGGGCGGGTCGCTTGCGCGAGTCGTGGGCGATCTGCTGGATCGCCGGATCGTCGGGGAGGAGGAGGTCCCACGGCGGCGGCGTGCGCTCGCGCGGGTAGCCGGCGAGCACCGTCAGGCAGGGGACGCTGCGGAGCATCCCGAGGAGCCCGTCGATCGACCGCAGGGCGCGGGGGTCGGCGAGCTCGGCGGCGGCGAGG
>JAGQIT010001389.1:0-1038 GCA_020431135.1 Myxococcales bacterium
GCGCCTCGACCTCGGCGAGGATGTGCGACGAGAAGATCAGCGTCTGGGCGCCGCCGAGCCCCTTGAGCACGCCGCGGATGTCGAGCACCTGGTTCGGGTCGAGGCCGACGGTCGGCTCGTCGAGAACTAGAAGCGGCGGCGCCCCGAGGAGGGCGTCGGCGATCCCGACGCGCTGGCGGTAGCCGCGGCTGAGCTGCTGGATCGGCGTCTCGAGCATCGACGCGAGGCCGGTGAGCTCGCAGACCCGCATGATCTCGGCGTCGCGCTGGCGGCGGCCGACGCCCTTGAGGCGGGCGCGAAAGCCCAGGTGCTCGCGGACCCGGAGCTCGGTGTAGAGCGGCACCAGCTCGGGGAGGTAGCCGATCTGCTGACGCGCGCGCAGCGAGTCGCGGGCCACGTCGACGCCGCCGACCGCGACCTTGGTCTCGCCCGGCGGCCGCCCGGGCCGCGCCTGGATCGCCAGGTAGCCGCAGAAGAGGCGCATCAGCGTCGACTTGCCGGCGCCGTTCGGGCCGAGGAGCCCGAGGCGCTCGCCCGGCCGCACCGCGAAGGAGACGTCGTCGAGGGCGTACCCCGGCGCGCCGCGGTAGCGGTGCGAGAGGGCGGCGATCTCCAGCGATGCGGGCGGGCGCGGCGTCATGGCGGGCTGGGTGCCGGGGCGTCCGGAGGCGCGTCGCCCTCCTCGCCCTTCGCGTCGGCGGCGTCCTCAGCCGCGTCGCCCCCCGCCTCGGCCTCCCCCGCCGCGTCGGCGGCGAGCTCCGGCGCGACGCCGGGGCGCGTGTCGAGCGGGTCGCGCTCGATCTCGGCGAGCGCCCACTTGCCGACCTCCTGGACCGCGGGATCGTCCTCGATCGCCAGGCGCTCGGTGATCGCCTGCTTGTAGCCGGCGAGGCGCTGGATCCCCATGGTCTCGAGGATCGCGGCCCTGACCTTGGGGTCAGGCTCGAACTTGAGGGCGTAGAGGAGCGCCATCGCCGTGCCGTTGTCGGCCGCCGGCGCCAGGGCCCCGGCGCAGACCGCCCGGTCCTTCGCCGAGGT
>JAGQIT010001389.1:1051-2781 GCA_020431135.1 Myxococcales bacterium
TTGCGCAGCGTCAGGCCGTCGAGGAGGCCCTTGCGGCGGATCTCGTAGCGGATGTAGGCCTTCTTCGCCTCCTCCTCGTCGCCGGCCTTGAGGTGGAGCTCGCCGAGGAGGAGCCAGGCCTCGAGGTCGTCCATGTCGTCCTCGACGACCTTCACCTGGAGCGCGGCGGCCTCCTTGTACTGGCCGTCCGCGCCGAGGGCGAGGGCGAGGACGCGCGCGGGCTCGATCTCATCCGGGAGGAGGCCGCGGGCCTGGCGGTAGAAGGCGATCGCCGAGCGGTTGTCGCCGGCGGTCTGGTAGAGCGACCCGAGGAGGAGGCTCGCGTTGGCCCGCAGGTGGCTGTCCTTGGCCTTGTCGGCGATCTCGCGGAGATCCGGCGCGAGCTGGTTGACCGCGCCCTTCACCGCCATCGGGTTGCCGACGTCGAGATCGGCGATCCGCTGCTTGGCCTGCTGGTAGCGGTCGACGTAGGCGTCGTCCTTCGCCTTGGCCTGCTCGGCGGGCGAGTCCACCGTCAGCGACTTGGGCTGCGGCGGCGCCTGGGTGTTCGGGTCGTTGCACCCGGCGCAGAGGCCCGCGAGGAGCAGCGCAGCCCCCCAGGGGCGCGCTCGTCCGCGCTGCGCGCTGTGGTTGTCGGACACGGGCCAACGTTGCCACACTTTGCTCCACACGTCACAGGCTCCAGACCAACGCCGCAGTTCGCCGTTCATGCCCGGTTCGACAGCGGCGCAGGGCTCGGGTTCCCGACGCCGCCGAGATGCGCTCTGCGGCCGCCTTGGCGGGGTACGCAGGCCCTCGCCGTGACCTCACCCAGCCCTTGCGGTGCAACCACGCGGCGCCGGCCGATGCAGAGGCGCCAGCGTCGGCCCTTCGGCATGCACCCCGCGCACGCGGGCCCGCGACCCCCTCGCCTGCGATGCGCCGCGACGCGGCGTTGGCCGATGCAGAGGCGGCGCGCGTCGGGTCGTTCATCGCTCAGTTGAGGCGGAGCCGCGGCCAGCGCGGATGCTGGAGCGGAGCGCCCTTCGCGGCCCCCGCGAGTCCCGCGATGTCGAGGGCGATCGCCCCGGACCCGTCGGCGACCGCGAGCTCCCCGGCGACACCGTGGAGGTGCACCCCAGCGCAGGCCGCCGCGAACGGATCCGCGTGACCCCCGGGACCCGCGAGGAGCGCGGCGATGAAGCCGGTGAGGCAATCCCCGCTGCCTGCGGTCGCCAGCCCAGGCCCGCCGCTGACCGCGACCGCGAGCCGCGAGCCGTCGTCGACGAGGGTGCCCGCGCCCTTGAGAACGACGATCGCCCCGGTCAGCCGCGCCAACGCCCGCGCCGCCGCTCGCCGCTCGTTGCGGACGTCGATCGCCCGCGCCGAGGCGTCGCCGAGGCGATCGAGGAAGCGCCGCGCCTCCCCGGGGTGCGGGGTGATGATCCGAGCCGCGGCGAGGTGCTCACCGTCGTCGGGTGCGCGCGCCGGGATCTCGTCGAGGCTCGAGGCATCCCAGACCGCCGGCCGCGGATCCTCGCGCCAGAGCCGGGCGAGCTCCCGGCGATCCGCGGCGCGCGTCAGCCCGGGCCCGACGATCAACGTGTCCGCGCGGCCGAGCGGGCGCTCCCCCCAGGCGCCCGGATCGAGCGGCTCGACCATCAGCTCCGGACGCGCGCCGATGATCAGGGCCTCGATCGCGGGAGCGAGCGCCGCCGCGGTGACCAGGCCGGCGCCGCAGCGCAGGGCCG
>JAGQIT010001390.1 GCA_020431135.1 Myxococcales bacterium
ATGCCCCACGTCGTCGCCGAGCTCGGCGGCATGCGCTACATCCCGGCGGCCCAGCGCCTGATCCACGGGGTGATCGAGCACCTCGGCCTGGCGAGCCGGCCCTTCCTCCGCGGCGTCGACAACCCCGACGGCGACGGCAACAACCTCTTCTTCCTCCGGCGCAAGCACATGCGGATGCGCGACCTCGCGGCCGAGGCCGGCGAGCGCTACCACATGGAGTGGCACGAGCGCGGCAAGACGCCGGACGAGATCCTCGAGTACGTCGGCCGCACCTACATCCCCGACGGCGACGGCCTCGGCGTCGCCGAGCAGGCTGAGCGCACGGTCTTCGGCGAGCCGCTCTACACCCACGGCTTCTGGAACCTCCTCTACCGCGTCCTCTCGTCCGAGGCCTACGCCTACGTCCGCGACGCCGGCGGCTACGACACGAGCGTCACCAACTCGAGCGCCGCGTCGGCGCTGCAGGTCGATCAATTCCACGACGGCGTCCGCTACCGGACGCTCAAGCGCGGGATGGATCACCTGCCGAAGGCGCTGGCCGAGCGCCTCGAGGCCGCCGCCCAGCGCGGCCTCGGACGCCCGGGGATCCGCCGCCGCCACCGCCTCGTCCGCTTCACGCACACGCCCGCGGGGGAGAGCGAGCGCCGCTATCGCCTCGACTTCGTCCGCGGCGAGGGCGACGACGCGGCCGAGGTCGTCGTCTACGCCGATCGCCTGATCCTGGCGATGCCGCGCCGCGGCCTCGAGCTCCTCGCCCAGGACAACTTCTTCTTCGGCCACCCGTGGGTCCGCGAGAACATGCGCGCGGTGATCAAGCAGGCGGCGTTCAAGCTCTTCCTCGGCTACGACCGCCCGTGGTGGCGCGGCCTCGGCATGGTCGCCGGCCACTCGATCACCGACCTGCCGGTGCGCCAGACCTTCTACTTCCCGACCGAGGGCGAGGAGGACGGCGGCGACCCGACGAACCAGAACTCGCTGCTGATGGCCAGCTACGGCGACGACACCTCGGCCGCGTTCTGGAAGGCCTTCGAGGGCGGCGCGCCCTTCGAGGGCGGCGAGAACCCCTTCGTCGGCGACGACGAGCCGGCGATCGAGCCCCGCGACCGCGGCCTCGTCACGGAGGGCATGGTCGGGGCGATCCAGGGGCTGCTCCGCCAGATCCACGGCCTGCGCGAGATCCCGCGGCCCTACACCGCCGCCTTCCAGGACTGGGGGACGGATCCCCACGGCGCGGCCTGGCACGCCTGGAAGGCCGGCTTCCGCTACTGGGAGGTGATGAGGCGGATGCGCAAGCCGCTCGACCCCGCGTGGGCGGACGCCGGTGAGACATGTCCTGATGAGCAGGTGTACATCTGCGGCGAGGCCTACTCGAACGTCCAGAGCTGGATCGAGGGGGCGCTGCAGACCGCCGAGAACATGCTCGAGGAGCACTTCGAGCTCGGGCGCCCGGGGTGGCTCGATCCGGACTACGACCTCGGCCCGTAGGATGACTCCTAGGAGTCGGGCTATCGCGCGGGTCGGCTCCTCGCGCGGTCTCGCCGACGTCTGCGTCGGGCGGCGTGCTGTCGGCCACGTCGAACGCCGTTGACGTCGCGGCGCGGCGGCGGCATAGGTGGCGGCCCTCGATGAGGTCACGACATGCGGAGATTTGAGCTTATTGACGGCGACAGGCGCCTCTATTGGCAGGTCGAGATCGACGGCGAGGTCGTCACCACCGCGTACGGGAAGATCGGCGCGAAGGGCCGGACGATCCGCGCGGGGCACGTCAACGCCCAGCGGGCCGCGTCGGCCGCGGCGAGGGCGATCAAGCGGCGCCTTGCGAAGGGCTACGTCGAGGTCGGCGCCGAGCAGCCCGACGTGAGGGCTGGGGCGTCGACGAAGTCCGAGGGGGCGGCGGCGAAGCCAGGCGCGGCGAGGCTCGACGCGCCGATCCTCGCGGGGCTGATCGCCGGCCTCGAGCGCCTCGCGGCGCACGACGACGTCCTGATGGAGACGCTGATCGTCCGTCCGCCGTCGGGCGCCAGCACCGAGGGGCTGCCGGAGGACTGGCGCGCGTTCTACGGGGCCTGCGACGGCCTCCAGGTCCGCTGGCGTCACCGCTGCTCGCGGCGCGATCAGGACGCGCTGAACGGCCAGCCCTTCGCGCGCCTGCGCAAGCGCAAGCAGGCGCGGCCGATCCACGAGCTCGGCTACGAGGTCGCCGGCCGCGTCGAGATCGCCCCGCTGGCGGAGATCGTCGGCAAGAACCGGGCGTGGGAGCAGGTGGTCCGCGACGTCGAGGAGTACTGTCCGGCCGACGCGACGCTGTGGATCGATCCCGAGGAGGTCCCGCTGGTCGAGGCCT
Organism: Myxococcales bacterium; assembly: GCA_020431135.1. Lineage (GTDB taxonomy): Bacteria > Myxococcota_A > Polyangia > Nannocystales > Nannocystaceae > JADJRG01. Next base: position 2,345 of record JAGQIT010001390.1, read on the forward strand.
ACGCGCTGCTGCGGCCCTTCGACAGGTTCGACGCCGACGCCGTCGTCTGCGTCCGGCGCGACACCTACAGGCTCCTCTACACCTACCAGAACAAGGACCTCGACTTCGGCGCGGAGCGGGAGATGAGGCTGGCGGAGTACCTCGGGCTGCTCGCGGCGCACGGCGGCGCCGTCGATCAGCGGCGGGCCAACTTCGCCGGCGAGCGCGACCTGCGGATCGACCTCGACGATCCCGAGACCCTGCTCCTCGACGACTACGCGCCCGACATGGCGAAGCTCCTCGCCGACTTCGATCCCGCGGCGGTGTGGCGGACGCTCACCGACGGCGAGCTCGACATGGACACCCTGAGCCAGCGGGCGGAGCAGCTCGACGTGATCCTGGGGGCGCTCGACGGCGATCGTGTCGCGGCGTTCTTTGAGCACGCGCTCTCCGAGCTCGAGGCGGTCGCGCCGGGGACGGAGCACCCCTTCGAGGACGCCCTGCTGACGGCGCTCCGGTTCATCGAGCTGAACACCGTCGGCGTCTCCCCGGCCCAAGACGAGGCGCTGCGGGCCCACCTGCTCCGCCTCGCCGCCGGCGGCCCGCTCGACTTCAGCCGCTACCTGAACCTCTCTTGCATCTTCAAGGAGCGCGGCGACGACGAGCGCGTCGCGGCGTTGATCCGCGCGCGCCTGGCCTTCGACCCGAGCTGCTCGAGCGCGCGCGAGGACGCGAAGGGGGCCGGGCTTTCCCTCTGAATCGCTGCTCGGTGAGCGCGACGGCGCGCCGGCGGCGACGATGATCGCGGGCGACCTCAGCCCCGACGGCGGAGGCGCTGGGCGAGGGTGAGGGCGCCGACGATCCCCGCGCGCTGGCCGAGCGCCGGGGTCTGGAGGTAGTCCTCGACCGCCGGCAGCGGCCAGTAGTCGCCCGCGAGTTCGACGAAGGCGCGGCGCACCCGGGCGAGGAGGCCGGGTCGCTGCATGACGCCGCCGCCGAGGAGGAGGCGGTCGGGGGACCAGGCGGCCGTGAGGGCGACGGCCGCCTCGGCGAGGAGGCGGGCCTCGCGGGCCCAGGCCGGGTGATCCTCCGCGAGGGACGCGGGGGCGCCCCAGCGCGCGGCGATCGCTGGGCCGCTCGCATGTCCTTCGAGGCATGTCTTATGAAAGGGGCAGACGCCCGGCCAGCCGTCGTCGGCGGCCGCGAGCGGGAGGTGGCCGATCTCCGGGTGCATGCGCCCGCGCAGCGGCGCGCCGTCGACGAGGAGGGCGCCGCCGACCCCGGTGCCGACGGTGACGTAGGCGA
>JAGQIT010001391.1:0-2801 GCA_020431135.1 Myxococcales bacterium
GCGACGACACCAGCGAGTACTGGCTCGTCTTCCAGGGCGGCCTCAACTCGGTGGCGATGCCCGAGAGCACCAACCACCACATCCGCGACCTCTTCACGATCGCCCACGGCAAGGGGATCAAGGTGATCGGCTTCACCCTGACGCCGTGGGGCGACGAGGGCGATCGCCGGCGCTGGTCGGGGATCGCCGGCCTCCAGTACCTCGAGTACACGCGCAAGCTCGTCGAGTACACGCTCGGTCGCCTCGAGCCCGCCGAGGCGCTCGGTGAGTACGCCAAGAAGCGCAGCGTCGAGGCCGACGCGCCGTGGGATCCGAGCGAGGTCCCCGACCTCGCGGTCGACCTCTATCACGCGCCCTACCTGCGCCACGCCGAGGCCGAGCCGCGCGACGTCGACGCGATGCGCAAGCAGCTCGAGCGCGACAGCGGCTGGAAGCGCAAGCTCAAGGGCCTCAGCGAGGAGGAGCGCGCGGCGACCCTCGACCGCGAGGCCAAGCGGGCGGCCGAGATCCCGCAGTGGTTCCTCCGCGAGGAGCTGCGCTCCTTCGATCACATCCACCCAAACGCCGAGGGTCATAGGCGGATCGCCGAGCTCGCCTGCCCGCATCTCCCCGCGACGTGGGGCTGCGAGTGCCCGGCTATCCCCGAGGGCATGGCGTCGCCGAGCGAGTCGCGGTCGGCCGTCGACCAGGTGCTCCTGCCCTTCTACCCGCCGTGGATCCGCGGGCTCCTCGGGCTCCTCGGCGGGGCTGGCTGAGCCCTCCGGCCGGGGCGTCGCCGCCTCGCCGACAGGTCGTGTCGACTTTCGCCGAGGCCTGCTAGGATCGGAGGGTCCGCTGGGCGCCGCCGCCCGCCGCCCGGGACGCAGGGAACGAGGAGACACGCCGTGATCGCCGCTGAGGAGACCCTCCATCCGATCATCCTGATCATCATCCTGATCCTCGCGGTCGGCGCCGGGCTCTGGGTCGGCAACAACCTCGGCGACGCGAGCCGCAAGGCGACCAAGGCGCGCGGGCGCGCGGCCAAGGAGGAGTCGATCGCCGCCTCCCTCGGCAAGCAGGCGCAGGGGCTGATCTCCGGCTCCGCGGTGCGCCTCTACAAGTGGCGCCGCGATCGCAAACGCAAGCAGCGCGATCGCGAGCGCGTGCAGTAGGCAGCGCAGGTCGGCGCGAGCGCTGGTCACTCGCTGCGTCGCGCTGTTGATCCCGACGATTCGCTCGTCGCGTCCCGCGATCGCAGGCGCGGCCGGCTCGAGCGGGCCGCAGGCGACGGACCCCGCGAGCGCGCCGAGCACCCTGCGTCGCGGCCTCGCTCGCGGCGCGCCGCTACATCTTCTTGCAGGCGCCGCCCGCCTTCTCGAAGCCGGCCTGGCGGAGCTCACGACCCGTCGGCCCAGGTCCGAGGGCGACCCGCGACTGCTCGCCGTGCCCGGGCCCGAGGACGTCGCGCATGTACGCCTTGTAGTCGAAGGTGTCGGAGTGCTCCGGCGTGTGGCACTCGTGGCAGACCTCGACCGGCGAGTTGCGGACGATCGCGTTGGCCTTGCCGTTGACCTCCGGCTCGTCGACGTGGGCGGAGCCCGGCCCGTGGCACTGCTCGCACTGCACCGCCTGGAGGTCGTGGTTCTCGACGACCTCCGAGCCGCCGGGCTTGCGAAAGCCCGTGACGTGGCAGCCGACGCAGCTCAGGTCGAACTGCTTGTTGTCGTCGACGAGGGTCTTGTAGGCGCCGGCGTGGCGGGTCGTCGTCCAGAACTCGTAGGCCTCGTCGTGGCAGGTCTCGCACTCCGCGGTGCCGACGTAGCGCGGCTCGCCGTCGGCGGGCTCGGGCGCCGTCACGCCGGCGAAGCGCGCCTTGTTCTGCTCGGCGACCCAGGCGTCGTAGGCCTTGAGGGCGGCGGCCGCCTGATCGTCGCTCGGCAGCTTGCAGGTGACCTTCACCTGGTCGAAGACCGCCGTCGCGGGGCCCGTCGCCCCGTCGCCGGAGAGCGACGCCTTCAGGCGGTCGCGCTCGCCCTCGAGGTTGCGCAGGAAGCTCGGATCGGCGCTCGGGTCGTCCTTGAACTTGGCGAGGCGCTCCTCGACGCGGGCGAGCTCCTCCGCCTGCGCCGCCTTGGTCGGCACGACCTCCCAGGTCGTCGGCCGCGGCAGGCCCTGGGCGATCGCGCCGCGGTCGATCGTCAGCCGCAGGTGCGTGATCGTCTGCGCCTGCTCGCCGGGGATGACGAGCCAGGTGTCGCCGACCCTCGCCGGCGGCTCGCCGAGGCGGGTGCGATCGCTGCCCTCGACGAGGTCGACGACCGCGACGTCGATCCCCGGCGAGCCCTGCACCGTCGCCTCGACCGTCGGCCGCTTGGCGTGGAACTGGACGACGACGAGGTCGGCCCCAGCCGCGCGCATCGCTGAGAGCTCCTCCTCGAGCGCCTCCTTGATCGGCTTCAGCCCCGGGATCGCGTCGGCGCCGGGGGCCGCTGGATCGACGACCGTCGTGATCCCGACCTTGCCGCCGGCGACCTCGACGATCCGGTGGCCGACGGCGCCGAGCTTGTCGCGGCTCGCCGCGTCGACGTTGGCCAGGGCGCGGGGCAGGGCGAAGCGCCCGAGCGCGGCCGCCGCTGCGGGCGACGAGAGATCGGTCGGCCCGACGCCGGAGGCGAGGCGATCGCCGAGGGCCGCGAAGCGCTTTTGTAGGAGCGCCGCGCGCTCCTCGGCCTGGGCCCAGCCGGCCTCGTCCGCCGGCGCCTCCGGGCCGTCCGGGGCCGGGAAGAGGAACGAGCCCGGCTCGACGACGACGCGGCTGTCCG
>JAGQIT010001391.1:2932-3813 GCA_020431135.1 Myxococcales bacterium
GCCTTGACGTCGGCGGCGGGGGAGGGGGGATCTCCTGAGGGGGGATCGCAGGAACCGCAGGCCGCGCCGAGTGTGAGGAGGGTCGCGGCGGCGGCCATCGCAAGCCACTTCGTGGTCACAGGGAACGGCATGGACATCGGCACCTCTGCTCGCGTACGTCGGGTGGCGGCGGCTCTGGGGGCGGTATTGGCCCGTTCGCCGGCGGCGCCGATGCGGCGCTGGAGCGCGTCACAGGCCGGCCCCGCCGCCCGGGAGGATGCACCGCCGAGGCGGCGGCGTCGACCCCCGCGCGGCTTGACCGAGCACCTTCGGGCAGTTAGCCTCCCGCCCTCTGTCGTATCGACCGCTCCTATTGAGGAACTGAAGAAACCATGGCCGTTCGGATCAGGCTCGCCCGCATGGGCTCGAAGAAGAAACCCTACTACCGCATCGTCGCGTCGGACGCCCGCAGCCCGCGCGACGGCCGCTTCCTCGATCGCATCGGCACCTACAACCCGATGGCCGAGGAGATCGTGATCAGCGACGAGCGCCTCAGCTACTGGCAGGGCGTCGGCGCGACGCCGACGACGACCGTCGCTCGCCTGATCCGCAAGCACCGCAAGGCCGCCCCGGCCTCTGCGTGAGCGTGATCGTCCGCCGCCTCGGGGGATCCCGCGGCGGCGGCTTTTGCCGACGCGCCCCGGGTGTGAAATGCTCTAGGCTGGGCCCACGGCCCACGCTCCTCCACGCGCTCGCTCACTCCCGCTCCTGCCCGGAGGCCCCCCATGCGCTCCCCCGAACCGAACATCTCCCTCAAGAACCTCGTCACGTTCCTCGCTCGAGCCCTCGTCGACAAGCCCGACGAAGTCCGCGTCACCGAGATCGCCGGCGAACAGACGGTG
>JAGQIT010001392.1 GCA_020431135.1 Myxococcales bacterium
TCCAGCGGCGCCACCAGAAGGTCGTCGAGGAGGCCCCCTGCTCAGTCCTGAGCGAGAAGCTGCGCCAGGAGATGTGCGCGGCCGCCATTTCTCTGGCCAAGGCGATCGACTACCATTCGCTCGGGACCGTCGAATTCCTCCTCGACGGCGATCGCTTCTACTTCATGGAGATGAACACGCGCGTCCAGGTCGAGCACTGCGTGACTGAGATGATCACCGGCGTCGACCTGGTCCAGGAGCAGATCCGCCTGGCCACAGGCGAGCGCCTCGGCCACCTCGATCGCAAGTACACGGCGCGCGGACACGCCATCGAGTGTCGGATCAACGCCGAGCACCCGGTGACCTTCGGCCCGTGCCCGGGGACCATCACCGCGCTCCACTTCCCGGGGGGCTTCGGCGTCCGTATCGACAGCCACGTCTATCAGGGGTACAAGGTCAGCCCCTACTACGACTCGATGCTCGCAAAGGTCATCGTCCACGCCGCAGATCGGGACCGCGCGATCCGGCGGATGAGGCGCACTTTGGGTGAGTGCGTGATCGAGGGGATCACCACGAACTTGGCCCTCCACCGCTGGTTGTTCAAGCAAGAGGCCTTTGTCTCTGGTAAATACGATACTCACTTCCTAGAGGCCTCCCTCGACCCGGAGGCCGTTCTCCGCGAGACCGAGGCCCACGCCTGAGGGCCGATCGAGGACCAGCTCCGACAGCGCAGCGGCAGCCGAACCAGGATGAAAGTCGAGTAGGAGGGGTGGCGTTCAATCGAGAGAGAGCACTGGCCGCGGCGGCGAAGTACGCCGCGCGGGGGCAGCACGATCGCGCCGCCCGCGAGTACCAGGCGATCGTCGAGGCGGACCCCAGCGACATCCGCTCGTGGGTGATGCTCGCCGACTGCCTCGTCCGCGCCGGCGACACCAACGGGGCGATCGACCGCTTCCGCAAGGTCGCTGACTTCTACGCCGAGAACGACGAGCCGACCAAGGCGATCGCCGTCTACCGCCAGATCCTTAACCTCGACGCCGGCCGCCTCGACATCCACGTCAAGATCGCCGAGCTCCTGCACACGATCGGCCGGACCACCGACGCGATCGCAACCTACGAGTTCGTCGCCCAGTCGTACTTCCAGGCCGGCAAGGTCGCCGAGGGCCTCGAGGGCTTCCGGATGGTCGCCGAGCTCGACGTCGGGGCCGTCGCCAAGCGCCTGCGGGTCGCCGAGCTCTACTCCCGCGAGGGCCGCAAGGACGAGGCCGTCGAGCACTTCCGCCTCGCCGCCCAGCGCCTCCTGGCGAAGAACCGCTACGACGACTACATCCGCGTCGGCGAGCGCCTCCTCTTCCATAAGGACGACGACGCCGACATCCTCCGCAGCCTCGCTGAGCTCTACCTGGTCCACGCCAAGGAGCCGCGGCGGGCGCTGATGAAGCTCAACGGCCTCCTCCGCGTCGTCCCCAACGACCCGCTCGGCCTCGAGCTCCTCGCCGACACCTTCGTCGCCCTCGGCAAGGAGGACAAGGCGGTCAGCGTCGCCTTCGAGCTGGCGAAGGAGCAGCGCAAGGGCGACCTCCACGCCAAGGAGGCGGCGGCGCGGATCGTCAAGAAGGCGCTCGGCTGGACGCCGGCGAAGCCCGACGAGCTGCGCAAGCTCCTCAGCGACGTCGAGGCGGAGATCAAGGTGCTGCGCGCTGGCGAGCCCGAGGTCCTCATCGACGTCGCTGACGAGTACGAGGAGGACGACCTCGACCTGGACCTCGACGTCGAGATCGACGAGGGCGGCGAGGACTTCGGGGTCGAGGACGAGGACGAGGTCGGCGACGACGGCTACGACGTGACGATGAGCGAGGCCGACAAGGTCCTCCTCGAGACCCGCGTCTACGTCCGCTACAAGATGTTCGAGCACGCGCTCATCCACGTCGAGCGCCTCGACGCCCTCGAGCCGGGGAACCTCGACGGGATCGAGCTGCGCGCCGAGATCTACGACCGGATGGGGCGCCTGCGCGAGGCCGCTGATCTCTTCGTCCGCCTCGCCCAGCAGGTCGGCGAGGGCGAGCCGGCGCGCGCCGAGCAGTACCTCGATCAAGCGGTCGCCCTGGTCCCGGATCACCCGCAGGCGACGATGATGCTCTCGGCCCTCGAGGCCGTCGGTCGCGGCGGCTCGCCGCGCCCGAAGAAGGTCGCGCAGGCGAAGCCTGCGGCCGAGCGAACCCCGGCGCCGGCGAAGGCCCCCGTCGAGGACGCGTCGACGAAGACCCCGGCCCCGAGCGCGCTGCCGAAGAGCAGCGGGAAGACGCCGCT
>JAGQIT010001393.1 GCA_020431135.1 Myxococcales bacterium
GCGTTGATGAGCGAGCTCTTGCCGTGCTTGATCTCGCCGATCACGAGGACGCGCAGGAGGCCCTCGTCGATCCGGCGGTGGGTGTCGAGGAGGATCGCGCGGCCGGCCGCGGCGAGGCCGAGCTCGTCGGCGATCGCCGCGAGGCGCTCAGCGGTGTCGATCTCAGGGCGGGGCGTCACGTCGTCGTCCGTCATCCGGGGTCGCTCTTCGCAGTCGGTCATGGCTGTCGACCGGGCTTCATCCGAGGGTCTCGTGGGTCTCGTAGGGTCTCTAGAAGAGCCCGAGGCGCGTCGTCAGGCGGTGATCGCAGCGGGCGAGGGTCCACGCGTCGTCAGGGACGCCGGCGGTCGCCTCGTCGCTGGCGGGAGCGCTGTCGCCGGGCGGCGCCTCGGTGGCGTCCTCGCCGTCCTCGCCCGGCGTCTTCGGCGGGCCGGCGATCGCCTGGAGGTCCTCCTCGAGGGTGATCTCGTGGCCATCGCGGCGTTTGCGCGCCCGGAATCGCGCGGCGACCGTGGTCTCGGAGAACTCCTCGAGCGCGACGGCGCGGACCTCGAGGGGAGGGAAGCGCGGCGCCCACTTCGGGCTCGTCGCGATCGACGTGTCGAGGGCGGCTATCGCCGCCCTCAGATCGCCCGCCGCGAGCAGGCCCGCGCGGTCCCCGGAGAACGCGGCGACGCGGACCCAGGGGCGGAGGATCGCGCGGAGGACCCGGTGTCCGCGGCGGCGGTGGGCGACGAGGTGGGCGAGGAAGAGGGCCCCGTGTCCGCAGTGGAGGTGGCCGAGCCCCATGCCGAGGAGGAACGCGCGCTCCGCCGGCGGCTGGCGCTCCAGCGCCTCGACGTCGAGCACCAACCACTCGTCGCTGCCGCGCGGGTCGCCGAGCGGCGTCACGAGGCCCCAGTCACCGCTGCGCCGGGCCGCCGGCGTGAGCAGCCGGATCGCCGGCGGCGTCGTGTGCAGGAGCTTGGCGACCTCGACGATCTCGCTGAGGATCGGGATGTCGCCGGAGTCCGCCGGGAAGCGGAGCTCGCCCGCCATCAGCTCGTCGGCGACGGCGAACCACGCGTGTTCGAGAGCGCGCAGCGGGGTCTGTCCCGCGAGCGACGTCGTGAGCCAGCGCGTCCGTCGGAGGTCGACGCCGTAGCCGTACGTGCTCCGTGCCATGTCGCGCTCGTAGGCGCGGAAGTGCCGGCGTTGGATATAGCGGCTGAGGTCGATCGGCGAGTGCACCGGCGGCAGTTTAGCAGGCGAGATCGAGGATCTCCCGCGCGTCGGCATTTTGCCGCGCCCCGCGGGATGTGAACAAGCTTGCAGGGTTCCGCTGATCTGGGTATGCCGGCTTGCAGGTTTGTCCGCGGCGAGCAGCAAGCAGGGCGAGCTACCTCCGGTAGTCGTGCCGCCTCATCTCTGGGCTCGTAGCGAGCGCCCAGCGCCCGGTCGCGTCCTGCCGGTGGCGATCCCCCTCGCCTTCTTCGCCGCTGGCGCCTTCAGCAGCGGCTCGGCGCAGGTCGCCCTGATCGGCGCGGGTGTCGTCCTCCTCGTCCTGATCCCGGCGCTGATCCAGCACCGCCTCGAGAACCTCGCGCAGCGGGTCAGCGACGCCAGCCGCGACGAGGCCCTCGAGCTCAAGCGGACGCTGCGGACCAAGCCCCTCGTCAACCTCTTCGCCCCGGCCGCCTGGGTGACGCTGCAGGACGCCCAGATCGCCCTGCGCCTCGGCGACGGCAAGGCGGCGGCGCAGCTCTACGCCGAGACCGCGCGGCTGTGCAAGCGCCCGGACGCCGTGATGTTGATCAGCGCCCAGGCCCACGCGCTCGTCGTCGCCAACGAGCGGAAGGCGGCGCGCGAGCTCCTCAACAAGCTCGCCGCGGCCAAGCTCCTCGGGCCCCGGGATCAGCTCGATCTCGGCATCGTCATGCTCCTCGACTCGCAGAAGAAGAGCCGGCAGGCGATGGCCTACA
>JAGQIT010001394.1 GCA_020431135.1 Myxococcales bacterium
GCGCTCGGCTTCGCCGACGCGCCGCCGCATCGGGCGTACTGCGAGCTTCGCTCGCGCGCTCAGGCGTGCGTGCGCAGCGGCTCGACGGCGGCGATCTGGGCGAGCGCCTGGCCGATGTCGGGCTCGCTGCTCGCGGCGATCCAGGCCCAGCCGGGGGCGCCCTTGGCGACGTCGAGCCAGGTCGTCGACCACTCGGCGAGCTCCTCGGGGGTGATCGCCAGCATCGCCTGGGCGTCGCGCGCGAGGGCGCCGGCGATCTCGCTGTCGCTGCGGGCGAGGTCGATCGACTCGCTCCACAGGGCGGTCCAGTCCTCGCCGGTGAGGCTCGCCTGGACCATCCGCGCGCCGAGCCAGAGCTCGGCGGCCTGGGCGATCCGGTTGCGGCCGTGGCGGGCGCGGACGAACTCCTGGTAGTCGTCGAGGAAGTCGGCGACGAAGCGGGCCCGCGGGTCGCTCGGGCCCTCCTTATCCTTGTCGCGGCGCTTCTCCTTGCCCCTGTCGTCGTCGTCGCTGGCGGGCGCGGACTTGCGGATCGGCGTGCGGACGACGAAGAGGCCGCGGTCGCCGACGATCGTCAGGCGGGCGTCGAGCTCCTCCTGGAGGAGGCGCTGAGCGAGGCGGGCGACGGCGCGCTCGCGCGGGTCGGCGAGGGGGACGACGCGGCCGAAGAGCAGGAGCGAGCCGCTGCGGTCGCCGGCGGACGTCTCGAGGAGACGGAGCGGCGCGGCTCCGGCTCCGCGGAGGCGGCGGCCCTCGGGGGCGCCCTTCTCGGCGTCGTCGCGGGCGTCGGTCGGCGGGCGCAGGCGATCGAGGGCCTCCTCGCTCGCCTTGCCGAGGCCGCCGAGGAGGCCGCCGCGGGTCCACACCTTGGCGAGGCGAGCCATCGCCTCCTCGCGCACGGGGCGGCCGGCGTGGACGGCGAGCATCACCCGCTTGGGGTCGAGGAGCTCGCGCCAGGCGTCGGCGAGGGCGTCGGCGTCGAGCGCCTCGATGAGCTCCTTGGTCAGGCGCTCGCGGGCGGGGTCGCGGCCGCTGAGGAGCCCGACGAGGGCGGTGAGGGCGAGAACGTCGCCGTCGAGCCCGGGGAGGCCGGCGGCGACCGTGACCTGGGCGCGCTCGAGGAGCCCCGCCACATCGCCGACGGCGACGACCCGGCCGAGCGCCGCGAGCATCGCGTCGAACTTCAGGTCAGGTCCGTGGATGGCGATCTCGAAGCGGTCGACGCGGGCGGCGATGTCGACGGTCGTGCCGTAGCGCGCCGTCCACCGCCGCGACTCGATCGCGATGGCCTCGGCGACGACGGCCGCGGCCCCGGGGGCGACCTTGTCCTCGAGGCCGTGCGTCGGCACGAGGACGCGGATGTGGGCGGCGGGCGAGCCCTCTTCGGTGAGCCAGTGGACGAGGAGGTCGTTGCCGAGGACGGCGCGCTCGGCCGGCGGCCACGGCGGGGCGAGGGCGCTGATCGCCTCGGTCTCGGGCGGCGTGCCGTCCTCGTCGAAGAGCTCGACCTTGGGCATCTCCTTGCGCTTGCAGGCGACGGCGAGCAGCGACGTCGCGGCGCCGCCGGCGAGGAGCTTGAGGGCGCGTCGGCGGTCGATCACGGCGTGCCTCCCTTCGCGTCGGCGGGCTTGCCGGTGGGCTTGCCCTTGGCGGGGCCCTGACCCTTCACCGGCTTGCCCTTGCCCGAGGTCTCGGGGCGTACGAGGGTGATCGCGTCGCGGAGGTGGAGCATCGCGGGGAAGTGCTCGCTGAGGCGGTCGACGTCGCTGAGGGCGGCGAGGCCCGTGAGGTCGGCGAGGGCGCGGGCGGTCGGCCGCGGCCCGGCCTCGTCCTCGGTCGACACCGCGAGCTGACGGGCGAGGGTCAGCGGGCGGTGGCTGGCGAAGTCGAGCTCGCGCCCGAGCTTCACCGCCTGGGCGCGGAGGAGCGCCCGATCGCGGCCGCTGGCGAGGCGGGCGAAGCGGCTGCGGAGCGCCTCGAGGGGCGCGTCCGCGTCGAGGATCTGGATCAGCAGCGAGCCGCGCCGCGGGTCGTGGTCGACCGCGCAGCTGACCCGCATGCGCTTGGACTCGTCGCCGCGGCGGCGCTGGCCGTTGAGCGCCCGGCAGACGGCGATCGCCCAGGCGTTGGCGGCGGGCGTGCCGGGGATCGACCAGGCGTAGAGCGGCAGCTTGTGGTGGCCGGCCTCGATGACCTCGGGGTCGAGGTCGTCGGGGTCGACGCTGAGCCCGGCGCCCGCGGCGGGGTCGACCTCGGGCGTCGCGGGGGCGGGGCTCGTCGCGGCTTCGGGCTTCGGATCGTCGGCGCCGCCGACCGCGTCGCCAGTGCCCTCCGCCCCCTCAGGCGAGGCGCCCGCGTCGGGGGGGACGGCGTCGGGCGTCGTCGCCTCGTCCAGCGTCGCCGCGTTCTCCTTGTCGCGCTCCTTGGCGGCGGCCGAGCGCAGCCCTGGCAGGCGCGCCGGGACCTGGCGCTTGGCCGCCGGGAGGTCGCCGAAGAGCCGCTCGACGGCGCCGAGGAGCTCGCGCGGGTCCTCGGGGGCGACGACGACGAGGGTCGCGCGGGCGTAGTTGAAGCGGGCGCGCAGGTGGCTGGAGAGGGCGCCCTCGTTGAGGCCGGCGAGGTTCGGGCCCGGGCGGCGGCCGCTGTGTCCGAGGCTCTCCTGGCGGTGGACCGCGGCGAGGCCCGGCGGCGGCAGGATCCCCTGGCGCGGGGCGTCGCCGGCGGCGTCGCGCAGCGCCTTCTTCCAGGCGTCGGCCTGGACGGTCGGCGAGCGCAGGCGCTGCGACTCGATCCACAGGACCTCCTCGAGGCGCGACGCCGGGACGACGCTCTCGTAGCGGACCTGGGCGAGGCCGACGGCCATGCTCGAGACGCCGCCGCCGGCGTGGACGGTGTCGATCGACTCGCCGGGGCGGAGCTCGCGGTTGCCGTAGAGGAGGTAGTAGGCGAGCGCGTGGGTCAGGCCCGGGGCGTCCTCCGGGTCGTCCTCGGGGCCGCTCTCGACGGCGAGGATCACCGCGGCGACGGGCAGGGTCCGGTCGCGGGCGATGAGCACCCGCAGGCCGCAGTCGAGCACCACCTCGAGGGCCTGATCGGCGGCGATCGCCGGGAGCGCGCCGGGCTTGGCGCTCGTCGATGTGCTCGACGCGCTCGCGGTCTGGGCGGGCTTCGCCGGTGCGCTCGCGGCCGGTGCCTCCTCGGCGGGCGCCGGCGCGGCGT
>JAGQIT010001395.1 GCA_020431135.1 Myxococcales bacterium
TTGTTCTTGAAGCCGACGTAGAAGGCGACCGCGGTGCCGATCGTCGAGATCGGCAGGAAGGGCTGGCGGAGGAAGTGGAGATCAGCGTAGGCGTAGAGCGCGAAGACGATCGCCGCCCAACCCGCGGCGACGAGCATGAGCCGGAGGGTGTAGATGACGAGGAGCGCGGGCGGGAAGCGCCGGTTGACGAGCATGGGGGCCATCGTCCACGGCCGCGGCGGCGGACGCAAGCGCTCGCCGTCGCCGCGGGCTCGCGCTGTGTTCGCGGGCCGTCCTCTCCAGCCCCCGACGCACCGCGAGCCGCCGCGCCCCCGTTCTCCGGCGGAGGACGCGGGAAGACTATGCACATAGTCGCGGCCGCCGTGCACGCGCGCCGGAGCCGACGAACCTGCGGTCTATCGACCCCTAATTCATCGTGCCAGCCGTCCTCCGAGACCGGGCCCGAGGCCGGCCGATCCGGGCGAATTCGGACCTAGAACGCCGATTGAAGCGCTCAATCGGCCCGTGCTAGGGTCGCGGCGTGGATAGGCTAGTAGATAGGGTCGATGGCAAGCGAGCGCGCGCAGGGCTGCATTCGTGGCCGACGGGGCTCCTCGCGGCGCCGCTGCTCGTGATGGCGACCGCCTGCTCCGGAGGCGGCGGCGACGGCTCGGAGGCGGGCACCGGCGAGTCGGCGACGACCGGGAGCGCGAGCGACAGCGCCGCGACCGAGGGCTCGGCGACCGCGACCGCGACCGAGACCGGGACGACCGGCGACACCGGCGACACCGGCGACACCGGCGACACCGGCGAGACTGGGACGACCGGCGACACCGGCGACGAGCCGTCCGGCAACGAGCTCAACCAGGACGCGCTCTTCACCTGCAACGACATGCCGGCGCTCCCGCCCGGCGACGTCCGCCTCATCGATCGCTACGAGTGGACGCGCAACGTCGGCAGCTGGACCGGGTCGAACCTCTCGCGCAACCCGCTCTACGCCCGCCCCGACCACCGCTACTCGACCTACAGCGAGGGCGAGTCGCTCGACCCCAGCGTCCTCTCGCTCTACCTCGACGTCGTCGTCGACGCCGGCGCGCCGTGGACCAGGGGCAAGTACGAGGGCGGCCGCCTGCGCACGGTCTGGGAGGATCCCGAGACCCTGTGCTTCATCAACGACGCCGCGCCGACGCCGGAGTGCGTCCGCTACTTCGCCCGCCGCTACCTCGAGCGCGGCTCGCTCTACCGCCCGGCGACCGAGGCCCAGGTCGACGCCCTCTACGACTTCGCCCAGGACACGCTCGCCGATGAGATGGGCGGCGACCGCAACGTCACGATCAAGAAGGTCGCCGCGGCCGCGTGGATGAGCTCGGCGGCGCTCCTGCGCCCGGAGCTCGGCGCCGGCGAGGCCGACGAGCACGGCCGCCTGCGCCTCGGCGACTGGGAGCTCGCGCAGGCGATCACCTACGCGCTGACGCGGACGCCCCCGGCGGTCCCGAGCGTCAACCGCAGCTTCAACGCCGGCTTCTCCAAGGGCGACGTCGACGGCGACCTCGGCGGCTTCCTCCAGGCCGCGAGCGACGGCAGCATCAAGGATCCGGAGGTCGTCGCCGACCTCGTCCGCGAGTACATCGGCGGCCTCGACGAGGAGCGCCGCGACCTGGTCCTCGAGCCCGGCGACGAGCGCAACTGGGAGACCCGCGGCGAGTACTGGATGGCCTTCGGCGTCCGCGACTTCTTCCGCGAGTGGCTCGACTACGGCGACCTCGCGGCCCAGCCGCCCAAGGTCGAGGTGTCGAGCACCTCGGCGTGGACGGGCTTCGCCGTCGACAACTCGTACCAGAACACGATCACCGGCTCCTACGGCTACGAGAACACGCAGGTCACCCAGCTCGACGACGTGATCGCCCGCGTCCTCGCCGGCGACAAGGACGTCTTCCACACCCTGCTGACGACGCGGATGTTCTACACGCCGGCGACCGCCGGCTACCAGGAGGGCGAGAGCTCGATCTGGAAGTCGACCTCGGAGATGAACAAGGTCTACAACGTCGACCAGGTGACGCCGAAGACCCGCGCCGATCGCTGGATCGAGCTGCCGATGAACGAGCGCGCCGGCGTCCTCACGCACCCGGCGTGGCTCGGCGCCCACTCGCTGTCGTTCGAGAACGACCCGAACCTCGTCCACCGCGGCAAGTGGATCCGCGAGGAGCTGCTGTGCCAG
>JAGQIT010001396.1 GCA_020431135.1 Myxococcales bacterium
GACGTGATCCGCGACGAGCTCGACCTCAAGGGGGCCAAGCGCGCGTGCGGGCACGGGGCCTGCGGCGCCTGTGCGATCGACGTCGACGGCCGCCCGGTGGCGAGCTGCCTGATGCCGGCGATCCACCTCCACGACCGCAAGGTGACGACCGTCGAGGGGCTCGCGGCCGGCGACGACCTCCACCCGGTGCAGCGCGCCTTCATCGGCGAGGACGCGCTCCAATGCGGCTTCTGCACGCCGGGCTTCGTCGTCGAGGCGGCGGCCTTCTACCGGACCTGGCGCGCGGCGAACGGCCGCGCCGAGCCGAGCCGCGAGCAGGTGAGCGAGGCGCTGAGCGGGCACCTGTGCCGCTGCGGCGCCTACGCGTCGATCTACCGCGCGGTCGCGGCGGCCTGCCGCGGCGACTACGACGCGCCGAGCTCGGGCGCCGCCGGCCCGCGCTACGACGCCCGCGAGAAGGTCACGGGCGCCGCCCGCTACACCGTCGACGTCGCCCTCCCCGGGATGGCCCACGCGAAGATCCTCCGCTCGCCGATCCCCGCCGGGACGATCCGCGCGCTCGACACGGCGCCGGCCCGCGGCGTCCCGGGGGTCCTCGCGATCGTCGAGATGATCGACGCGTCGAGGACGGTGCGCTTCGTCGGCCAGGAGATCCTGGCGATCGCCGCCGAGACCGAGGAGGCGGCGATCCGCGCCTGCGCGGCCGTGGTCATCGACTGGGACGAGCGCCCGGCGGTCCTGTCCCTTGAGGCAGCCTTGGAGGAGGGCGCGCCGGCGGTCTTCCCCCGCGGCAAGAAGAACAGCCCGGCCAACCACAGCGAGGGGCCTGCCGCGCCGGCGCGCTGGGACGGCAACCTCCGCGGGCCGCTCAGGCTCTTCAGCCACCGCCGCGCGCTCGCCCGCCACACCACCGGCGAGGGCCACCACGTCGCCGCCGTCGACGGCCGCTTCCGCACCCAGACGCAGGTCCACACCTGCCTCGAGCCGCACGCGATCGTCGCGTCGTGGCGGAGCAAGACCAAGCTCGACGTGTGGATGTCGACGCAGGCGGTGCGCCACATGGGCGAGGACATCGCCCACCGCTTCGGCCTCGAGGTCAAGGACGTCGAGGTCCGCGCCGACTACATCGGCGGCGGCTTCGGCTCGAAGGCGACGCTGCGCCCGGAGACCGTCGCCGCGGTCGAGCTCGCGCGGGCCAGCGGGCGGCCGGTCCGCCTCGCCCTCGATCGCCGCGAGGAGATGACCGTCGCCGGCGCGCGGCCGCAGGTCCGCACCGACGTCACCGCGGCGATGAACGACGTCGACGACCTCGCGCTCAAGGTCCGGGCCTACGCCGACGGCGGCGCGGCGATCGGCTCGGCGACGACGCCGCTGATGCGCCTGATGTACCCGCAGTCGCGCCTCGACCTCCACGACTACGACGTCACGACCAACACGCCGCCGGGCTGCCCCTTCCGCGGCCCCGGCGGGCCCTCGGCCTTCTTCGCCCTCGAGTCGTCGATCGACGCCCTGGCCCATGAGGCAGGCCTCGATCCGATCGCCGCGCGGCGGCGGTGGAACAGGAACCCGGGGCGCGAGCGCGTCTACGACTGGGCCGATCGCCTGCCGGCGTGGCGCGAGCGGCCGCCGCCGCAGGCCGACCGCGGCCGCTACCGCCGCGGCGTCGGGATCGCCGGCGCGGCCTGGCTCTACCTGACGATGCCGGGCTCGCGCGTGAAGCTCGAGGCCGACAGGGGGACGATCACGGTGACGACCGCGTCGCAGGACATCGGCAACGGCACGCGGTCGATCCTCGCCGACGTCGTCAGCCAGGGGCTCGGCATCGACCGCGCCCGCGTCGACGTCGACATCGGCACCTCGCGCGCCGTCCACGGGCCGATGTCGGCGGGCTCGCGCACCGCCTGCACCGTCGGTCCGGCCGCCGAGGACGCCCTCGCCCAGCTCAAGGCGGAGCTCGTCGAGGTCGCCGAGACCAAGCTCGGGATGCGCCGCCCCTGGGCGGTCGAGGCCGGCGTCCGCGACGACGCGCGCCTCCTGTCGTGGGCAGAGCTCCTCGACGTCGCGCCGCCGATCGCGGTGATCGGCAAGCGACGGCGCGACCGCGGCGGCTTCGTCTCGCCGCCGATCCAGGGGCTGGCGATCGGCCGCTACCTCTCGGCCGCGGCGATGGTCGCCGAGGTCGAGGTCGACACGCTCCTCGGCCGCGTCCGCGTGTTGAGCAGCCACATGGGGCTCTCGGTCGGCCGGATCTACACGCCGACGCTCGCGCGCAGCCAGGTCGAGGGCGGCGTGATCCAGGGGATCAGCTACGCCCTCTACGAGGAGCGCCGCCTCGATC
>JAGQIT010001397.1 GCA_020431135.1 Myxococcales bacterium
GCCGACGTCGGCGCCGGCACCGGCCTCTTCACCCTCGACTTCGCCCGCGCCGTCGGCCCGACCGGCGCGGTCTATGCCGTCGATCTGATGCCGACCTTCCTCGAGCACATCGCCGCCAAGGCGGCGAAGGCCGGGCTCAAGAACGTCACGACGGTCGCCGCGACCGCGAGCTCGTGCAACCTCCCGGCGGGCTCAGTCGACCTCGCGTACATGTCCGACGCCTACCACCACATCGAGAACCCGCCGGCCTACCTGGCGTCGCTGCGCCGCGCCCTCGCGCCCGCCGGCGAGCTCGTGATCATCGACTTCAAGCGGATCCCCGGGGAGTCGTCGGCCTGGCTCCTCGACCACGTCCGCGCGGGCAAGGAGGAGGTCATCGGCGAGCTCGAGGACGCCGGCTTCGAGGTCGTCGCCGACCTGCCGATCCTCGAGGAGAACTACTTCCTGCGCCTGCGCCTGCGCGCCGACGCGGCGCCCTGAGCGGCTCCGCGCGCGCCAGGAGGGTGGCCGAGGTTTCGCCGCGCACCCTCGCCTGCCCTCATCGTCTCTCTCGCCTCCGTCAGCTCGTAGCACGCCCGACGCGGCGTCGAAGGCTCGGAGAGGCTGCCGGCGACCTTGCATCGGCCGCGCGGGGCAGCGACAATTGCCGACCCCCTCGTCCGCAGAAAACGACGGAGGACGACGACCATGCCCTCGCTACCTCGAGAATTCTACGAGCTGATCACCGACGCCGACCTGCCCCTCGACGACGAGTCGAGCGAGCCCCTGGAGGAGCTCTCGGCCGCCCAACTGGAGATCGTCGCCGCCCAGGCGGCCAACCTCCTCGGCCAGGGCTGGGGCGCCTTCCTCGTCGACCTCGGGGTCGACCGCGCGCGGATCCCAGCGCCGCTCAAGGCCGCCGATCTCAGGGCCGACGCCGGCTTCGCGGCGCTCGCCGCCGGCGACTCCCGCCTCGCCGCCGGCGCGGAGGACCGCGCCCTGATCAAGCGGGTGCAGGACGCCCTCCAGGCGCTCGCCGGGCGGATCGCCGGCGCCCCCAAGGAGCTCGCGCTCGCGGTCTGGGGCGCCGACGGCGACTTCGGCGAGGAGACCACCCGCGCGGTCAAGGCCCTCCAGCGCTGGCGCGAGCTCGAGGTCAACGGCGTCTTCGCCGGCGCCGAGGCTGAGGCCGTGCTCGCCCTCCTCGACGAGCACGCGCCGCCCGACCTCTTCGCCCCGTCGATCGTCAACCTCAGCCCCGACATCCTCAACTTCGGCGGCGAGCCTGAGCCTGAGCCAGCGCCTGAGCCCGAGGTCCTCAGCCCCGCCGTCCAGCGCATCGTCAACATCGCCCGCGGGATCGCCGAGGCCGTCGACAAGCCCTTCGAGATCACGGTCCAGGGCAAGGTCTACAGCTACAAGGCCGACCACTTCGGGGTCCCGCCGGCCTTCGCCGGGCTCCTGCGCGCCCCCGGCGGCTTCGCCTACGGCGTCCGCCCGGGCCACGAGTACTGGAAGTGCAACGTCTTCGGCGGCACCGTCCTCGCCCTCGCCGAGGTCCCGGTGCCAGGGCACCGCGTCGGCAAGTTCCGCCACTTCCCGCGGGCCGAGCGCTTCGGCGACAGCCTCGCGCGCTCGCGCGGCTGGAGGATGATCCACCACCTCGATCACCGCGACCCGGCGAACCCCGAGGCGGCGATCCTCGGCGAGCAGCAGAACGCGGAGATCCGGGCGATGCTCGCCGACATCCGCCCTGGTGACATGTTCTTCGCCGACAACCCCGGCCCGCCCGGCAGCGACGGCGGGCACACGCGGGTCTGTGTCGCCGCCGCCGACCCCGACGATCCCGACTGCGCGCCGCTCTTCGCCCAGGCCCGCCGCGAGCGCGCCCAGGTCCAGCGCGACGGCATGATGCGGGTGTCGAACGGTCGCCAGATCCAGTTCTGGGTCGTCCGCTACACCGGCTGAGCCGCGCGCTCCGAACCCGCGGGCCGCGCGTCGTCCGTCGACGCGCGGCTCGTCGCGTGTGCGGGTCGCGTCGACGCGCCGCTCCGCTCGGACGCGGGCGCGGAGGGCCGCGCGATCGAATTCTCTCGGGTCGTCCGCGACGTCCGAACCCGCGAGCCGCGCGTCGTCCATCGACACGCGGCGCGTCGAATATGCGGCCGCGGTGCCCCGCGCCCCGCGGCCCAGCGCCCCGGGAGCGCCGGACCTGTGTCATCCTCGCGGCGATGCAGCGCTACGACTACGACCTCTTCACCATCGGCGCCGGCTCGGGCGGCGTCCGGGCCTCTCGCCTCGCCGGCGCCTCCGGGGCCCGGGTCGCGGTCGCCGAGGCGCGCTACCTCGGCGGCACCTGCGTCAACGTCGGCTGCGTCCCCAAGAAGCTCTTCGTCTACGCCTCGCACTACCGCGAGGACATCGCCGACGCCGCCGGCTACGGCTGGAAGGTCGACGCCCCGACCTTCGACTGGGCGACCCTCGTGCGCAACAAGGACAAGGAGATCGACCGCCTCGGCCGGGTCTACGATCGGATCCTCAGCAACGCTGGCGTCGAGATCATCGACGGCCGGGCGAAGGTCGTCGACCCGCACACCGTCGAGGTCGCCGGCAAGCGCTACACCGCCGAGAAGATCCTCGTCGCCACCGGCGGCTGGCCCGAGACGCCGCCGATCGTCGGCGCCGAGGAGCACGCCTTCACCTCGAACGAGGCCTTCTACCTCAAGGCGCTGCCGAAGCGCCTGGTCATCGTCGGCGGCGGCTACATCGCGGTCGAATTCGCGGGGATCTTCGCCGCCCTCGGCGTCGACGTCACGCTCCTCTACCGCGGCCACCTCTTCCTCCGCGGCTTCGACGACGACGTCCGCTCGTTCCTCGCCGACGAGCTGTGCGAGAAGGGGATCGACGTGCGGATGAACGCGCCGGTGATCGCCCTGGAGCGCGACGGCGACGAGATCGTCGTCCGCCTCGATCGCGACCGCGAGCTCCGCAC
>JAGQIT010001398.1 GCA_020431135.1 Myxococcales bacterium
GAGCGGCCCGCGGTAGCGGCGGACGAGGCGACGCACCCGCTCGCCGGCCGAGTAGCGGTGGGCGGCGACGAGCTGCCCGGTCTGGAAGCGGCGCAGGTCGTCGGCGAACTCGCGGGCGCTCGGGTAGCGCGCGTCGGGATCGTAGGCCATCGCCGTGGCGATGATCGCCGCGAGCTCCGGGGGCGTCGCCGGCTGGCGCTCGTCGATCGGCGTCGGCGCGCCGCTCGTGACCTCGACGAGGATCGCCATCGCCGTCGGCCCGTCGAAGGGCGGCTCGCCGGCGAGGACGTGGTAGAGGATCGCGCCGAGCGAGTAGACGTCGGCGCGCTCGTCGACCGGATCGCCGTAGGCCTGCTCCGGCGGCATGTAGGCCGGCGTCCCCATCACCGAGCCGACCATCGTCAGGTCCTTGCCGGGGAGCGGCCGCCCCGACGACGGCGAGCGCATCCGCGACAGCACCCGCGAGCGCTTCGCCGAGTCGATCTGGGCGAGGTCGTCGCTGCCGAGCTCCTTGGCGAGGCCCCAGTCGATGACCACGGTCTCGCCGTAGGCGCCGAGGAGAACGTTCTCCGGCTTGAGGTCGCGGTGGATGATCCGCTTCGAGTGGGCGTAGGCCATCGTCTCCGCGACGGCGAGGACGTGCGGCAGGAGGGCGATGCGGGCGTCGTAGGTCGTCGCCTCGTCGATCGCGTCGGCGAGCGGCCGGCCCGAGACCAGCTTCATCGCGTAGAAGGGCTCGCCCGACGGCCAGCGCCCGGCGGCGTAGATCGGCACGACCCCCGGGTGCTGGAGGCGGGCGGTGACCAGGGCCTCGCGGACGAAGCGCTCCTCGGCGTGGCGCGAGCGCACGAGGAGCTCCTTGAGGGCGACAGGGCGGCCGAGGGCGCGGTCGCGGGCCTGGAGGATCCGACCGATCCCGCCCTTTGCGAAGACCGGGCCGATCGCGTAGCTGTCGCGATCGGTGATCGGCAGGTGATCGCTCGCCGGCGCCGCGTCGGGGTCCGGGCGCACCGCCTTGCGCGGGTCGTAGCGGTGGGTCGAGCGGCCCTCGTCGAGGCTCTCCTCGGCGGGGGGAGAGGCGGGCGCTCCGGCGCTCGCCGAGTCGGCGTAGAGCGTGTCGTCGGCGCTGATGTCCTCGCCGGGCGTCGGGCGGTCGGCGGCGAGGATCGTGTCGGCGGTGTCATCCGATCCGCGCGTCCGCGGCAGCGGCTCGGCGGCGGCGAGCGTCGCGTCTGGTTCGCCGGCGGCCGGCTTCGGCAGCGGCTCGGCGGCGATGAGCGTCGCGTCGGGCTCAGCGGCGCGGGCGAGCCTCGGCAGCGGCGCGGCGACGTCGATCGTCGCCTGCGCATCGTCGTCGTCGTCGTCGCCGCTCGGCGCTGGCGCTGCGCCGTCTAGCGTCGGGGCGTCGAGTTCTGCGGGCTCGGCTCCCGCGGCGACGCCCTCGCGTCGGTCGGGTGTGGCGTCGCGCTCCGGCACGCGGGCTCCGTCTCGCAGACACGGTACACCAGGGCGCCTGTCCTCGGGGTCCGCCGCCGCCTGCGACGGGCGAAGCCGCGCGCCGCGGTCAACACCGGCGGGGCGCCGGGGTGCTCGTGCCCGCCCTCGCTCGCGCTCGCCGACGCAGCGCCGCGCTCGTCGGAGGAGCCTAGAGCGCGACGATCTCCGCGACCATCATCAGCCCGCTGAAGATCAGCACCCAGGCGATCCAGGCGATCAGCGTCTCGCGGCGCAGGCTGCCGGTCGTCCGCGCGCCGAAGTGGGTGGCGAGCATCGTCACCGGCGCGAGGACGGCGAAGGCGAGGGGATCGACGGTGCCCTCGCGGACGGCGGCGAGCCCCGCGAGCGAGCCCGTGATCGCGCCGATCGCCATGTTGCTGCCGACGGCGATCTTCGGCGCGCGGACCAGGCGGAGGAGCACCGGCAGGCGGAGGCTGCCGAGGAGGAGGCCGACGACGCCGCTGAGCGCCCCGAGGGTGCCGCCGACCGCCACCTCGAGAACGACCTGGCGCAGCGGCGGCGGGCCCTCGGGCGCGTCGTCGTCTGCGGGCGCGTCGCCTGTCGTCTGGTTCGCGTCCGCGTCCGCGTCCGCGTCTGCGGCCCCGGTCGCCCCCGTGTCGCGCCTGTCAGCCCGGCGCCGGAGCTCCATCACCGCGCCGGAGACCAGCAGCGTCGAGGCGATCGCGAGCTCGAGCCAGCGCGGGTCGATACGCGGGGCGAAGCTCGCCGAGGCGAAGGCGGCGAGCGCCGAGGGCACGCCGAAGGTCAGGAGCAGGCGGCCGCGGACCCGCCCCTCGCGGGCGTGACGCAGCGCCCCGAAGAGGGCGCCGACGCTTGAGATCGCCAGGCTCGTCGCCGCCCCGGTGAGCGGCCCGAGCCAGACGACGAGGAGGATCAGGCGGAGCTGACCGAGGACGAGCCCGACGGCGGCGCCGATGTACGAGATCACCAGCGAGACCAGCGCGATGAGCGCGAGCAGGGAGAGATCGCCGGCAGCCACGGGGTCCCCCAACCTAGCAGCCCTCGCGTGTTCTCGCCGCACTCGTCGGCCCGAGCGCCTCGCCGCGCCGCGACCTCAGGCGGCGCGCCTGGGTCGGTGAGGGCCTGCGCCGAACCCCCGGGGCGTCGCCTGGCCTCTGCGCCAGCGAGGCCTGCGCTTGACACCCGCGAGCGCCGGGGCGCATCGTCGCCGCCGGTCGATGGAGGACACGCGCAGCCGCATCGTCGTCGTCAACTTCGCGCCGCGGGCGCGGGGGCTGGTGAGGGCGCTCGTCGACTTCTTCCCCGGCGACGGGATCGACCTCGTGTGCACCGGCGACGCCCCGGTCGAGGCCTCCCGCGCGGCGCTGCGCGGCGTCGAGGGCGTCGAGGGGGTCTTCTTCCCGGGCTCGGTCAGCCAGGGCGTCGACACCTTCACGGCGCTCCTCGAGGCCGACGTCGACCCGGCGAACGCCGCGGCGATCATCGTCCTCCCCAAGCTCGAGAGCGTCGAGGTCGACGCCCACTCGCGCCTCACCTGCGTCGCCCTCCAGCGGGCGATCGGCGACGCGCCGATGCCGACCGTCGTCGTCGCCATCGAGGATCCTGAGGCGAGCTTCGAGTTCTCCGGCCTCGGCGTGACGACGATCTTCTACCCGGGGTTCCTGCGCGCCGCCCTCTTCGCCCACGCCTGCGTCGAGCTCCCGGTCTTCCACTTCATCCTCGCGCTCCTCCGCGGCCGCTTCCGCCTGCAGACCCTGCCGATCTCCGAGGACATGCGCGCGCGCAGCTTCGGCGACGCTTGTATGACCCTCGAGCGCGACCACGAGGGCCGGCCGATCTCGCTGGTCGGGGTCTTCGCCGAGGACCCCGAGGGCGGGGCGCCGACCATGGCGATCAACCCCGGGCGCCGCTACGCGCTGCGTGACGCCCAGTCCTTCCTCGCCATCTCGGAGCGGCGGCGATGAGGCGACGTCGCGCGCTCCCCCTCCTCGTCGCCCTCGGGGCCTGCGTCCTCGCGGCGCCGGTCCGCGCCGAGGAGCCGGCGTCGCCGGCCGTCGCCGCGCCCGCCAGCGGCGACGTCCCGGTGCTCCGCTTCGGCGCAGGCTCGGCGAAGGGCGGCTTCACGCGCCTCGCCGGCGTGCTCGCCCAGGGCCTCGAGGAGACCGGCGACCGCGTCCGCCTCGACATCCAGCACACCAAGGGGAGCTGCGAGAACATCAAGCTCCTCCTCACCGGCGAGCTCGACGTCGCGCTCGTCCAGTACGACGTCGCCGCCGAGGCCTTCAAGGCGAGCCAGAGCCCGCCCGACGAGGAGGAGGACGGCGGCGACGACGACGCCTTCGGCGGCTGGATGTGCCGGATTTCCGCCGACATGGCCCGAGGGGCAGATCTCACGCTGATCGCCGCGCTCACCGAGGGCGCGGTGCAGATGCTCGTCCGCCGCCCGGTGCGGATCGACGACTTCGAGCAGATCGGCGACGCGCCGGTCTACCTCGGCAAGGACGGCTCCGGCTCCTTCGAGACCGCCAAGGTGATCGTCGGCGCCGCCGGCAAGACCGTCGAGGGCCTGAGGCTCGTCCAAGGCGGCTCCGGCGACGCCTTCGACGCGCTCCGCCGCCAAGAGCTCCTGATGATGCTGCGGACGACGGAGCGCGGCGACGAGGACATCGCCGACATCGTCTCGTCGGGCCTGGCGAGCATCAACCCGCTCCCCGAGGACGTTCTCAACCGCCTGATCGACGGCTACCCCTACTACCGGATCTGCCAG
>JAGQIT010001399.1 GCA_020431135.1 Myxococcales bacterium
CGTGAGCCGCCGCCTCTACGAGGTCACCCGCGACTTCGAGGTCCCCTTCCACGACGTCGACGCCCTGCGGATCGTCTGGCACGGCCACTACTACAAGTACATGGAGCTCGGGCGCACGGCGCTGCTCCGCGATCGCGGGATCGACGTCCCCGAGATCGGCCCGAATGGCTACCGCCTGCTCCTCGTCGAGAGCCGCTGCCGCTACACCTTCCCGCTGCGCTACGGCGATCAGGGCCGCGTCCACGCGTGGTTCGCGGCCCTCCAGCCGCGGCTGACGATCGCCTACCGCATCCGCAACCTCACCCACGACCGCTGCTCGGCGCGCGGCCAGACCGAGCTGGTGGCGCTCACGCGCGAGGGTCGTATGCTCCCGGAGACGCCTGATGATCTGCTCGAGCTCATTCACGCCTAGGTTCGTCGCCCTCGCCCTCGCCGCGCTCATCGGCGTCGCGGCGACGCCGGCCGCCGCGGACGAGCCGGTGAAGGCCGCCGAGGCGCCGGTACATCAGCTCTCCGCCGCCGAGCTCGACGCCTTCCTCGCCCGCTTCGCGGCGATGCCCGGGCTGTCGGCGAAGTTCCGCGAGGAGAAGACGATGGCCCTCCTCGCGATTCCGCTGTTCAACGAGGGCGTGATCTACTTCGCGTCGCCGGGTCGCCTCGCGCGGCACACGACGGCGCCGGTGAGGTCGAGCGTGATCATCGACGGCGAGCGCATGACCTTCGGCGACAGCCGCGGCGTCGACGCGGTGAGCTTCGACCAGAACCCGATCCTCGGGCTCTTCGTCACCTCCTTCGTCAAGATCTTCGCCGGCGACAAGGAGGCCCTGGCGAAGATGTACGCGATGGAGCTGCGCGGCGATCCGGCCGGGACCTGGGCCCTCAAGCTCCGCCCGCAAATTAGCCCCATGGACCAGGTGATCGCGGGCATCGAGCTCGTCGGCGACGGCCTCGTGGTCAAGACGATGACCGTCGACGAGGTCGGCGGCGACAGGACGGTGACGACCTTCACCGAGGTGAACACGGCGCGCCGCTTCTCCGACGCGGAGCTCAAGGAGCTCTTCAAGGTCGCGCGCTGAGAGCCGCGGAGAGGCGAGCGCCGCGGTGGGCGGTTCCGAGGCCAGGGAGGCGAGTGAGACGGGCGGGGGCCAGGGGGGCTCGCGTCGGCGCCTCTGGGCGTCGCTCCTCGGCGTGGTCGTGGTCGCCGTTCTCGGCGTCATCACGGCCGCGCGCTGGTCGGTGACCACCGACATTACGGCCTTCCTCGCTGAGCAGGATGACGCCGAGCTCGCGGCGATCTCGCGGCAGCTCGCCGACTCGGATCTCACGCGGGCGTGGATCATCACGGTCGGCGGCGCCGACGAGGAGGAGGTGCTCGCGGCCGCGGACGAGCTGCGCGGCGAGGTCGCGGCGCTCCCTGGGGTCGCGTGGATCCAGCGCGGCGTCGCCGACACGGGCGAGGCCTTCTACGACCTCTACTACCCGCGGCGCTTCTACTTTGCGAGCGAGCGACCGGAGGAGGAGCTGCCGGCGATCTTCAGCGGCGATGGCCTCACGGCGCGGGCGCAGGAGCTGCTGCGCGAGCTGTCGCTGCCGCAGGCGGCGCTGGTCAAGCGCATCGCCGGCGGTGATCCGCTGATGCTCTTCACGGGCCTCGTCCGCCGCCTGAGCGACGCGCAGTCGGGTGAGCTGCGGCCGGTCGGCGACAACCTGCTCACCGAGGGCGGCGAGGCGGCGCTCTTCCTGCGCACTCAGGCCTCGCCCTTCGACGGCGCCGCGATGGCCCCGCTGGCGGCCGGCATCGCCGAGGCGGCGGCGACGGTGAACGAGGCCCACGGCGGCCGCCTCGTCATCGAGGAGAGCGCCGTGGCCCGCCACGCGCTGGCGGCCGAGACGAGCATCCGCGGCGACATCACCCGGATCTCGATCGTCTCGACGATCGGCCTCATCCTCGTGTTTCTTGCGATGTTCCGCCGGCCGCGGCTCGTCGTCCTCGTGATGCTGCCGCTGGCGGTCGGCGTCCTCGCGGCCCTCGCGGCGACGCTCGTGATCTTCGGCAGCGTCCACGGCCTGACGCTCGCCTTCGGCGCGACGCTGATCGGCGTCGCCATCGACTACTCGGTCCACTTCTTCAACCACCACATGCTCGAGCCGGACCCTGCGGGGCCGCAGGGGAGCGTGCGGCGGATCTGGCCGGGGCTCCTCCTCGGCGCGCTGACGACGATCGCCGGGTTCATCGGCCTCGCCTGGACCTCGTTCCCGGGGCT
>JAGQIT010001400.1 GCA_020431135.1 Myxococcales bacterium
TCGGCGAGCGACACCCGCTTGCCGCCGATCTTGATGATCCCGTCGGAGCGCCCGAGGAGGTGGAAGCTGCGCCCATCCTCGAGGAGCTCGATGCGATCGCCGGCGACATACGGCCGCGCCTCGGTCGGCGGCAGGAAGGGCGAGTCGAGGAGGAGGCGGCCGCTGACGTCGACGTCGACGCGGATCCCCGGGAGCGGCTGCCAGGGCTCGCGGCAGGTCTCGGAGACCCGCCAGGCGATGCCGCCGGTCTCCGACGAGCCGAAGACCTCGGTCGCCCGCAGATCGTGGCTCTCGATCAGCGCCGCTGCGGTCGCCGGCGGCAGCGGGGCGCCGGAGGAGAACACCGCGTGGAACGCCGGCAGCGAGCCCGCCTCGAGGACGGTGAGCGAGCGCAGGTGGACGGGCACCGAGACCAGCGCCGTCGCGCCCCAGCGCCGCGCGGTCGCGGCGACCGTCTCGGCGTGGAAGGGCGTGTCACGGATGAAGCTCGCGCCGCTGAGGAGCGGCATCAGGATCCCGAAGAGGAGCCCGTAGATGTGGTGCGGCGGGACCGTGGCGAGGACCCGATCGCCGCCGCCGATGCCGAAGGTCTGGCCGAGCACCGCGGCCTCGCCGAGGAGCTGCCCCGCCGTCTTGGCGCAGGCCTGGTGATCGCCGGTCGTCCCGGATGTGTAGACCGTAGCGACGTGGCGGTTCTCGTCGATCGCCCGGAGCTCCCGCGGCTCCGGCGGGCGGGCGCGGCCCTCGGCGATCCACGCCCGGAGGTCGGCGCCCTCGTCGGCGTCGGTGTCATGGAGGAGCAGCGTCACCGCCGAGCGCCGGCTGAGGTGGCGGACGACCTCGGGCTGGGTGTTCGGCGGCAGGGCGACGCCGTGGCCTGTCTCCCACGCCGCGAGCACGCCGACCGTGAAGCAGTAGCGATCGCCGCAGACGATCACGACCTCGCTGCCCTCGGTCGCCGCAGGCAGGCGCTCGGCGACCGCGAGCACGTCGCGGCGGAGCTCCGCGGTGGTCCGCGAGCCCGCCTCCCCGATCGCGACGACGGCGTCGTCTCGGTAGGCTGCGAGGGGTTGGAAGCGGGCGCTCATGATGCCTTTGCCGGGGGGAGGATGCGGGCGAGGAGGCGGTCCGGGAGCGAGTCGCCGAAGCGGCGGAAGGTCACCTTACGTACGACGAACTCGCCGGTGAAGAGAAGCCCCATCAGGAGATAGGCGAGGAGGCCGGTATAGAGCGCCCACCATGGTAGCGGGGCCCAGATGGCGAGGGCCGCCGCGACCGCCCCGTTTATCACGAAGAACGCGCACCAGACCTTGGTCACCTTGCGGCAGTACTCCGGGCCGCCGGGGGGCAGCTCCGGCTCTTGAATCCGCGCCATGCGCTCGACCAGGGAGACCGGCCCGCGGAGCGAGTTGGCGAAGTGCGCGAGGAGGAGCACGTTGGCGAGGACCGGGAGGGCGAGGAAGACGCGGGGATCGTCGAGGAGGGCGCCGGCGCCGACGGCCGCGAACAGCGTCAGCGGGACCCTGAGCACCGCCCAGAGGTCCTCGCGCGCGGCCGCGCGGGCCTTCGCCGCGAGCCCCGGGGCGAGCAGGAGCAGGAGGAGGACGCCGAGCTGGCGCGGCCCGAAGTGGGTCAGGCCGAGATAGACTGCGAGCGGGTAGGCGAGCACCAGG
>JAGQIT010001401.1 GCA_020431135.1 Myxococcales bacterium
CACCTGCAGGACATGGCCAACGCCGGCGTCGGCGCGATGCCCCCCGACGACGCGCCGTTCTGGAAGGCCAACAACCCCATGGGCCTCTCCGACGCGTTCAACACCATCATCAACGGGGTGCGCGACTGCAAGCTGGCGCTGAACGGCGAGGTCGCCGACGGCAAGGAGGACAAGTGCGCCGTCACGATCAACGATCAGAAGATCCCGTACAACGATCCGAACGGCTGGCAGCTGAACACGCCCAGCGAGATCGAGCTGGTCGGCGACGCGTGCGACTCGATCCAGGAGGGCGAGGTCGCGGTCGACATCATCTGCGCCTGCGACCCGCCGACCCTCAACGGCCAGACCTGCGAGGAGGCCTACGGCGCGGACCCATTCGCGAACCTCGATCGCAACTGCGTCGAGGACGCCCTGGCCCTCGACAAGGAGGGCTCGAAGGAGTCCCTCGACTGCCAGCTCGACGTGATGGAGCGCTACAACGACTGCCTGCGCGACAACCTCGACTGCGACATGTTCGACTCGCTCAGCCAGTGCTCGACGATCTTCAACGAGTTCGCGTCGTGCCCGGAGTACTCGGCCGAGGTCACGGCTGAGTTCCAGAATTGCGGCACTGGCGATCCCAACCAGTAGCTCGACCCGAGGCGGACCGACGACGCCGGCGCCTGCGATCGACGCGGGCGCGCGGCGTCTCGCTCATCGGCGCCACGCCGCGACGACGCCTCAGCTACTCCGCCGGCGCCTCATTCGGGTCGGCGACGAAGCGCACCGCAGAGCCGAGCGCCCCCATCACCCACGGGCTCGGGGCGCCGTCCTCGACGATCACGTTGAGGGCGCGGTCGAGGTGATCGGGGACATAGAAGGTCGCCAGCCCGCTGGCGTCGACCGGCATGCACTGGAGCTCGTCCGCCCGCCAGGCGTCGACGTCGCAGAGCTGCGGCGCGTTGAGAACGCCGCGGGTCTCGAGCGCGTTGACGATCTGATAGGTGGCGATCCCCGAGTCCCTCGCCAGGAGCGCGAGGCCGTCGACGGCCCCCCGCCCCGCGTCGTCGAGCCCCGGCGCGTAGAGGCTCTCCCAGACCATCGGGTAGACCCAGTCGCCGGGCTCGGCCCAGAAGCTGCGGGCGATCAGGGTGTCGTAGTCGTCGACCCAGGCGTCGACGAGCGGCCCCCCTAGCGGCGCCCCGGCGAGCGCCTCGCGGGCGACGCCGCCGATGAGGAACGCCCGGCCGCCGACGGCCCGAGCGACCCGCAGGCTGAGGACGACGCTCGCGCCGTCGCGCGGGATCGGGATCGCGTCGCCGAAGGAGTAGACCGCGTCGCCGACGTGGACGTCGAACTCGAGCTGAGCCGCGCCCGCGTGGCGGGCGACGAAGGTCCGCCGCGCCCGGATCCCCTCGATCACCCCGGCGGCGTCAGCCGTGTCGGCGCGGACGTACGTCACCGGCGCGCCGAGGGGGAGCGCCGCGTGGTGATCAGAGCCGCCGACGAGCGCGAGGTGGACCCCGCGCGCGAGGTAGGCCTCGTACATCGCCAGCGCCTGCATGCCGCCCCCGCGCCCCTGGAGCTCGACGGCGCGGGCGAGGTAGTCGCTGACCTCGCCGCCGCGGGCGACGAGGGCGCTCAGCTCGGCCGCGCCGATCTCCGGGTTGCCGAGCGCCCAGCCGCTGTTCCACACCTCGAGGCCGTCGAGCGCGTCGACGTCCCAGCCCCACGGCATATAGGAGAGCGTCGGGTGGGCGGCGATGAACACCCCGCCCTGGGCGTGGGTCGCGTCGATCGCCGCCTCGATGTCGGCGCGGGTCGTCCCGTCGGCGCCGGGGTCGTGATCGACGTACTCGTCGATCCCGCTGATCACCGCGTGGCCGAGGCCCTCGGCGCCGCCGAACTCCTCGCCGCCGATCGCGATGATCCGCGAGCTCGTCCACCCGGGGTCGCGGACGCCGGCGACCGTCCGGTGATCGGCGAGGCCGAGGAAGTCGAGGGCGTCGTCGACGAGCTCGGGGTGGAAGGCGAGGAAGCGCGGATCGGCGGTGAACTCAGCGAGCCGCAGGAGGGTGTCGACCGCGTCGTCGCCGTCGTGGCTGTAGTTCGAGTGGGCGTGGAGATCGCCGCGGAGCCAGCCGTCGGCGCGCAGATCCAGGGGCGAGAGCATCGGCGGCGGCGGCCTGTCGTCGCCGCCGGTGTCGGCCGCGACGTCGTCCCCGGCGCAGCCGGCGAGCGCGAGCGCAGCCGCGGCGCACGTCGTCGCCAAGCTGCCCGCGATCCGGCCCATCCCGATCCTGTGATAGCAGCCGCGAGCCCGCCGCTCCGCGCAATCATCGCGTGACGCCGAGGAGCTCGAACGCGGAGTCCGCGTCGATGAGGTCCTGCCAGACGACGGCGTCGACCGGCCTGCTGAAGCTCCGGCGGTTGCGCGCCTCGGCGTCGGACCACTGCCAGGTGTCGCCGGCGGGATCGCTGCGGTGGGCGAGGATCGCCAAGAAGTAGGTCGTCTCGCCGTCGAGCTCGAGCGCGCGCGCGAGATCGACCGTATGCACGTGCTCCTCGCCGTGCGCCCGCTGGGCCCCGCGTCCGCGCCGCCCCGTCGGCGTCGGCATCGTCGCCTCGGCGGCGATCGTCTGCTCATAGAGCACCGGGCCGGGGCCGCCCTCGGCGTCGGCGCCGAGGATCCGCAGCGTGTAGTCGCGGATGTTCGGCGCGCCCTCGCCTCCGCCCTCCCCGACCTCGGCGGCGCCCCACCAGCGGATCGCCCTGATCGTCGCGTCGCTGGCGAGGCGGAAGTCGTCGGCGTGGTGGTAGTTGCGGGCGCGACCGCGATCGATGTGGCTGTAGTAGCCGCGGCCGAGCCCGCGCGGCCCGGGCATCGGCGCCTGACGGTAGAGGCTCACGCTCGCCGCCGTCGCCGGGGCTTCGGCCGCCTCGGCGCCGGCCGCCGCCGCGCGGCCCTCGACGTAGGGGCGGTAGGCCTCGTCGAGGAAGTGGGCCCAGACCGCCTCGACCACCCGCGCCTCGTCGCTGTCGATGTCGCCGAGCCCGCGCACCTCGAGGCTGACGCGCGTGCGCCCGGCGTCGTCCCCCTCCATCGCCGCGAAGCGCAGGGTGTGGACCATCTCGACGGCCTCGCCGGCGAGCCCCATCGGGCCGACGAAGCGCAGGAGCTCGCCAGGGATCGCCGTGATCACGCGGGCGTGCTCGGCCGCGGCGCCGCGGCGATCGATGACCTCATAGAAGGCCCCCCCGGGGGTCGGCTCGAGGAGCAGCGCGACCGGCTCCTCGGGCGCGTAGTGGTGATCCCACCAGCGGCCGATCTCGGCGGTGAACATCGCGTAGGCCTGCGCCGGCGCGACCGGGACCTCGACCTGGAGATCGAAGCGGAAGACCCGAGCCGGGCTCAGGATCCCGCCCCCGAGGCTCACCTCGGCCGGGGCTTCGGTGGCGGCCGGGCGGCAGCCGCCGGCGAGC
>JAGQIT010001402.1 GCA_020431135.1 Myxococcales bacterium
GTAGGTCGCGTTCCACTGCCAGTCCGAGACCCAGGCCTTCGAGCAGTAGGACATGTAGTCGGCGTTGGCGGTCGGGTGGCGCAGGCTGTAGTCGCGGATCCCGAAGCCCCAGACGTGGATGATCCCGCCGTCGTAGGGGTAGCTCGGATCGGTGCCCGCGGCCTGGGTGCCGGCGGCCGGGCACTCGATGTGCCGGCGGCCCTGGGTGTGGCCGACCTCGTGGACGAAGGTCTGGTCGGCGCCGCTGTTGAGCTGCCCCGCGGCGGCCCGGGCCCAGGCGTCGGACTTCTGGCCGCCGGTGATGTTGGCCGCGAGGCCGACGGTGCAGCCGCCGCCGACGCCGCCGCCGGCGCCGATGCACTTCCCGCAGTTGTCGAAGATCCCGTAGTAGTAGACCTCTTCGGTCACGCCGTCGGCTGCGCGGAGCTGGCTCATCTCGTTCACCAGCTTGCTCAGGCCGTTGTAGCTGCCCATGTCGTAGGTGACCTTGTAGGGCGCGTGGATCTCGAGCTCGAGGCTCTCGACCGGGTTTTGCTGGAGGAGCGCGCTGTGGAAGGCGCCGTGGATCTCCTCGCCGTCGACGACCTCTTCGCAGCCGCCGTAGCTGTAGTCGACGGGCACGAGGACGACGCGCATGTTCTGGTAGCTGTCCTCGACGCCGATGTAGGCGGCGGAGCCGTTGACCGGGAGAACCGGCGGCGTCTCGGGCTCGGGCTCGTTCTCATAGCCCCACTGCGTCTCCCACAGCGAGACCTTGTACTTGACCCCCGGCTGCATGTCCTCGGCCTCGATGCCGAAGTAGGGACCGGAGGTGATGTCGGCGTCGCGCGAGTCCTCTGAGATCGTGAAGAACTCGCTGATGACCTTCTCGGCGCCGTCGGCCTGGATGAGCGTGAGGCGGGCCTCGATCTCGCGCTCGACCCAGTTGTCGGCGACGTCGACGTAGACCCTAAAGAGGCTGTCGCGTCGCGGGACGACGTAGGCGTTGCGCCCCTCGCCGCCGACCTCGCCGCCGTCGAGGCCGATCGGGATCGCGACCCCTTGGTTGAGCTCAACGCGGGTGATCGTCAGACCGCGCGCCGGGTAGGGCTCGACCGGGACGCCCGTCGTCCCCCCGTCGGTGCCGCCCGTCGTCCCCGTCGTCGCGCCCTCGGTGTCCTGCTCCGTGTCGCTGCTCGCGCTGCTTGCGGCCTTGTCATCACCGCACGCCGCGAAGGCGAGGCACAGGGGAACGGCGATCGTGGCGGTGACGAGACGTATGGGGCCCATGTCAGATAAAGTAGTTATTACACTTGAGGGCGCAATGAAAGTAGCGCGTGGGTGAGCGCGCAGGAATCGGCGAGATCATTCTCACTAAATCGCAGGGTCTGCCGCCAATCACGCCGCGACCGCGAGCGGCGTCATCGTCGCGCGGCCTGGAGACGTCGGGTTTGACAGCGACGCGCCGGTCGGTCATATCCGCTCGGACAACTCAAGGCCCGTGGTCACGCTCGACGCCGGTCGACGTGACAATAGGGAAGTCGGTGCAAATCCGACGCGGCTCCCGCCACTGTGATCGGCGACGAGGTCTGCAAAGAGCCACTGGGACCCCCTGGGAAGGCGCAGACCTAGGATGACCCGAAAGCCAGGAGACCTGCCACGGGGACACTCGCCGCTCTGCACGTCAGAGCGCGGTCCACGGGAGGATGGACCGGAGAGGCCTGCGCGTCGCGCGGGCTCCCGCCTCCCTGGACATGGTGAGACGGGAGCTAACTCGCCATCCGACGCCCGACCCCACGTACGCGCCAAACACCCGCAGCTCCGCCCCGAGGAGCGCTCCTCTGGGGCGCGCTCGTCGGCGTGGGGCTGAGCGCGGCGACCTCGGCGAACGCGGCGACGCCGCCCGCGCGCGACGATCACGGGCGCCGCGAGGCGGAGGCCGGCGACGACGATGCGCGCGACGCGACGACCGAGGGGGGCGCGGGCTACCGGACGGTCATCCGCAGCGCTCGCCGCGATCCGCAGCGCCGCGCCGATCGCCGCAACCCCGGCTTCGTCACCGCGATCGACGTCGCGGCCCAGGACGGCGCCCGCCCGGCCGACGACCTGCCGCAGCTCCTCGGCGAGCAGGCGGCGACGCGGGTGCGCTCGCTCGGCGGCCTCGGCCAGTACTCCGCGGTGTCGATCCGCGGCTCGACGTCGCAGCAGGTGAGCTTCTATATCGACGGCGTCCCGCTCGGCCAGAGCCTCAGCGGCCTCGTCAACCCGAGCGACCTGCCGCTCGACGGCCTCGACAGCGTCGAGCTCTACCGCGGCTACCTCCCGCTCGCCTTCGGCGCGGCGATCGGCGGCGCGATCCACCTGGTCACGGATCACCGCTGTCAGGGGCCGACGCTGCGGGCGATCGGCGGCGCCGGCTCCTTCGCCGCCCACGAGGCCCGCGTCGCCTACAAGCGCGAGGTCGGCCGCTTCTGCGTCGACGCCCGCGTCGGCGTCAGCGGGGCGGCCGGCGGCTTCACCTTCCTCGACACCAACGGGACGCCGCAAAACCCCGACGACGATCGCTACACGCGGCGCCTCAACAACCACTATGAGCGCGTCGTCGGCCAGGTCGGCTTCGCCGGCCGCCGCGGCCGCTGGCGGATCCGCGGGCGCGAGCTGCTCTTCTTCAAGCGCCAGGGGATCCCCGGCCCGGGCCACGCCCAGGCCCGGCAGACAGAGCTCGACACCCTGACCGCGCGCAGCCTCCTGAGCGTCAGCCAGCCGACCCTCTTCGGGCCCGGCGCGCCGCTGACCTGGGTCGCCGGCGTCGGCGTCGAGCGCCGCCACTTCCGCGACCCCCTGAGCGAGGTCGGCCTCGGCGTCGACGACGAGCGCCTCCTCGCCGGCGACCTCTACGTGTCGCCGCGCGTCGGCCTGCCCCTGTGGACAGGTGCGAAGCTCGACCTCCTCGGCGAGGCGCGCGGCGAG
>JAGQIT010001403.1 GCA_020431135.1 Myxococcales bacterium
CGCACCGCGCCGCCTCGACGGCGCCGAAGAGTGCGCCGGTGAACCAGGCGAGGACGACGTGTTCACGGACGCGCACGGCTTCCCGCCGATATACCAGATGGGGACGTCCGTCGACGCTCGAGCTGCGCCCGAGGCCCTGCGTGCAATGTCCGTTTCGTGGCCAGCCACACACCATCCGCCGCATGTTGGGCGACCGACAACCGCGCTCTTGACGGCGCGAAAACGCGCGGCCATCGTGCCAGCGTGAAGGTCCTCCATATTGCCAGCGCCTCCGTTCTGCTCCTCGCCTGCGCCGGAGATGACAGCGCGGGGAGCACCTCTACCGCCGGGATCACGAGCGCGAGCGCAGGCGCGAGCGCGACCACGACCTCGACCGCCGGGAGCGACGGCTCGAGCTCCGGCGACGCGACCGAGACCAGCGGGAGCGCCGGCGGATCGACCTCGCCCGGCTCGACCGGCTCGACCTCGACCGGCGACGCGACCACGCCCTCGACCTCGGGCGTCGACACCACGGGCTCGACGGGCACAACCGGCACGACGGGCGAACCCTCGGAGTTCGTGACGCTCCACGACCCGCTGATCGACGGGACGATGGGCACCGCGGTCGGCGGCTCCTTCGGCGCCGACGGCTGGACGGTCACCGGCAAGGCCGACCGGATCTACTGGGCCCTGCCGCGGCTCGCCGAGGGCTCGGTCGAGTTCACGATGACAGGGGTCACCCTCGACAACATGCCCCTCAACGACCACGAGGTCTTCGCCATGTACGAGGGCGGCCACGCCATCGAGCACCCGATCGACTACGCGCCCGAGTACCGGACCAACGCCTACAAGGCGATGATCCGGATCTACGGCACCGCCGAGGCCCAGCGGATCGGCGAGCAGAAGCTGATGTGGGGCATGTGCCCGATGGGCGCCCCCGGCTACTACGACGCCGAGTGCCCCTGCGCCGATCCGGTCGGCTTCCACGCGGAGCCCTTCGGCGGCGACGGGACGTGGGACGGGAGCCCGCAGGTCCTCCGCGTCGAGTGGAGCGAGGGCGTCAGCCGCTACCTCCGCAACGGCGTCGTCGTCCTCGAGATCGACTGGTCCGAGAGCGGCGTGACCTACGGACCCGACGCGCTCTATGTGTCCCTAGGGACACCCCGCGCGGAGAAGGTGGCGAGCGCCGGGATGCCGATCGGCGCTGTCTTCTCCGACGTGAAGATCGAGGGCTGGACCGGGCCCGCGTCCGCGCTCTGCCTCTGACACCCTGTCCGCGGGGCGGCTCAGGCGCGAATGCGCTCGCGGTCGATCATCCCCTCGCGGAGGAAGAACTCGTAGGTCTCGCGGATCGCCTCGCGGATGTCGGTCGGCTGGTAGCCGAGCTCCTCCTTGGCCTTCGTGCAGTCGCCGCGGCGGTGCATGCTGACGATGTGGACCATCCCCGGGGTCAGGCGCTGCGGCACCTTGGGGAAGTAGCGGGCGAGCGGCCGCGAGTAGAGGCTCGAGACGCCGGCGACCAGCTTCGGCGGGAGGCGCAGGCGCGGGCGCTTGGCCCCGCTGACGGCGCAGAAGTGGTCGAGGAGATCGTCGAGCGACATGTAGGCCGTGCTGAAGAGGTAGCGCTGCCCCTTGCGCCCGCGGGCCATCGCCAGCATGTGTCCCTCGGTGAGATCGGCGGTGCTGACGAACTCCGAGCCGCCGGGGATGTAGGCGCGCATCTTGCCATGAACGGTGTCGATGAGCGCCCGGCCCTGGCGCGAGGGGAGGTAGTCGTAGGGCCCGATCACGCCGGTCGCCACGGCGATCACGGCGTCGAGGCCGTCGATCACCGCCTTGAGGGTCTCGTGCTCGGCGAGCACCTTGGTCCGGGCGTAGGGCAGCCAGTCCGTGAAGGGGAAGAAGGGCATCCCCTCGTGGGCCGGGCGCGACGGCGTGTCGGGATCGAAGCCGATCGCCGAGAAGGAGCCGGTGAGCACGACGCGCTCGACGTCGGCCGCGAGGGCGGAGCGCATGACGTTGCGGGTGCCGAGGACGTTGGTGTCCCAGATCGCCCGCTCCTCCTCCGCGCTCGGGCTCGTCGTCGACACCTTGGCGCCGACGTGGAAGACCCGCGCGCAGCCCTTGACCGCGCGGCGGACCGCGTCGGGATCGCGCAGATCCGCCTCGACGACCTCGACCTCGAGGCCCTCGACGCCGCGGTTGTCGGCGCCGGGGAGCACCATCGCCCGGACGTCGTGGCCGTCGTCCAGGAGGCGACGGACGATGTTGGCGCCGACCAGGCCGGCGGCGCCGGTGACCAGGACCTTGCCCGAGGTGGGGAACGACGCGTCGCTTCGCGGGGACATCGGCGCCCCGCCTACCACTTGCCGGCGGCGCCCGACAAGCGCGGCCGCTTGCCGCGGCCGCGCACGCCCGCCAGCGCGTGCCCCCCGTCACAGCCGCGAGGCGCGACGCCGCCCGAGGGACCTCGAGCGACGCCCGGGGTGCCACCGATCAACAGCGCCGACACAGGCGCCTCCCGTCACCGCCGCAGGACGCGGATCGCCCCGGTGAGCGCCATGTCCTGGCCGTTCCCCACCAAGTAGATCGGATTGTGCCAGGGGACGAACTGGGCCCAGATGAAGTACTGCCCGCTGACCCCGAGGCGCTCGTCGCTGAGGCTCGCGATCCACGGCCGATCGAAGCTCGAGTCCGGCCGGATGTAGCGCATGTGATCCTTGCCGACGAGCTCGTCGACGAAGTGCTCGTCGTCCTCCGACGAGTAGAGCACGTCGACCTGCGGATCCTCCAAGTCGCCGTTCGTCCCGAGGATCAGGAGCACGCGGTTGTCGCCGTCGACGAAGTCGGAGACCCGCCCAAAGGCCCGCAGATCGAGCGCCGCCCCCGGCTCGTAGCCCTCGATCGTGTCGCCGACGAGGCGCTCGACGCCGCCGTGCGTCACCCGCAGATCGATGAAGTTGCTGCGATCGTGGACGACGACGCGCCCCGCCGCGAGGCCGTCACCGACCCCGTCGATGCCGTTTGTCCAGACGAACGTGTCGGCCCAGACGCTCGTCGTCGGCAGCGCGAGCTCCGAGTTCGTCGGGTCGCAGGGGCCGTCGTAGCAGACGACCTCCTGGAAGTCGTGGACGTCGCTGCCGCCGACGAGGATCAGCGGCCAGCGCCCCGTCTTCAGCATGCCGACGTAGGAGCGCTCGATCGGTGTTTCAGGGATGTCCGCGGCGAGGAGGTTGCCCTTGGTGATCGCGTTGACGTCGAGCTCGCCGTTGTAGGCCGAGTCGTCGTAGCGGTCGTGGCGGTTGCCGCCGTTCCACACCTCGAGGCCGTCGAAGTCGAGGCTCGACCAGTCGTACTCGACCCAGAACGCCGGGCCGGTCTCGTGGTTGACGATCGCCAGGCCGTTCATCGCGTGGATCAGCGCGAGCTCCTCGGCGTTCGTCGCCGCCGCGTCGATCCAACGCTCGCGGAAGATCCCCGGCCCGAAGCCCGCGTCGTGCTCGTAGTCGGTCGCGTCGTCGACGACGTCCGGGGCGTAGATCGGGTGCCCCGGGAAGGGGTTCTTCGGCAGGAAGCCGAAGTGGCCGTCGAACTTGTTCGAGATCTCGGCGCCGACGACGAGGAGCAGCTCGCCGCCGCTCGCCTCCGTGTAGTGCTTGGCGACGTCGCGACCGGTCGCCGCGGCCAGCGGATCGCCGTCGGCGCAGTAGGTCGAGAAGTGGCGGCCGCACTCCTCGTGCTCGTTGTTCGTATGATCCGAGAAGATCAGCCAGTGGAGCTGGCCGCGGAGCGAGCGCAGGCGACGGTCGGCGAAGTCCTCGCCGGCGTCGCTCTGGGCCGCGTTCGTCATCCTATCGACATAGTCGGCGACCGCCCCGGAGTCGGGGCCGCGCTCGGAGTGCTTGGTGTGGACGTGGAGATCCCCGGAGTACCAGTGGTTGCTGCGGACGGCGAGCGACCACGACTGGGTGAGCGTCGGCCCCCACGCCCCGTCGTCGAGGAGCCCGCAGTCCCGCCAGGCCCGCCAGCGCACGGTGAAGGGCTGGCAGGTCAGCGCGTCGTCGTCGGCGATCTCCCAGGCGACCTTGACCGCCTCGCGTCCGCTGCCGCCGCCGTCGTACTGGACCGACTCCCCCGGCGCGAGAGCGACGTCAGTCCCTGGGATCTCGAGGCGCGCGCCGGCCGGGCCGGAGTCGAAGCTCCACCACACGCGATCGGTCGCGCAGTCGCCGATCGCCGTGCGCAGGTCGTAGGTGTAGAAGCTGTCGGCGAGGGCCATCTGCGGCGG
>JAGQIT010001404.1 GCA_020431135.1 Myxococcales bacterium
CGCCGCTCGAGCCGAGGCCGCTGCCGAGCGGCAGCCCCTTGTCGAGCTCGACCTCGAGGCCCGCGTCGGGGGCGAAGCGGCGGAGCATCTCCTGGAGCACCGCCGACGCCGTGTTCTTCTCGGGGTCGCGCGGCAGCCGGCCCTTGTCGCCGGTGATCCGCCCGAGCTGGACCCCCGGCGTCGCCGAGCGGCGCACGCGGACGCGATCGCCGGCGCCGCGGATCGCCAGGCCGAGGCAGTCGAAGCCGGGTCCGAGGTTGGAGACCGTCGCCGGCGCGAAGGCCTCGATCCAGGGGCGGGGGGGGCTGCTCATGCGCCGGAGCCTACCCCCGACGGGGCCTGGTCCGCAGCCCCTCAGCGGATGTAGCGCGGCGCGACGGCGCGGCGATCGACGCCGCTGAGGACGTGGAAGGTCCGCAGCTTCTTGAGGGTCGCGGGCGGCAGGGTGCCGAGGGGGAGGTGGATGATCTTGCGATCGAGGCGCTGGGCGATCTGGCGGAGGCGGCGGCGCGGCGGCTGGGCGGCGACGTAGACGACGAGGCGATCGCGGCTGTGGTCGAGGGCGGCGAGGAGGAGGACCTCAGCCTTGGTCTTGGCGTCGACGAAGTAGGGGTCCTCCCAGACGCCGAAGAGGGTCCGCGCCGGCCGGTGGAGGAGGAAG
Organism: Myxococcales bacterium; assembly: GCA_020431135.1. Classification (GTDB taxonomy): domain Bacteria; phylum Myxococcota_A; class Polyangia; order Nannocystales; family Nannocystaceae; genus JADJRG01. Next base: position 662 of record JAGQIT010001404.1, read on the forward strand.
CCGCCGTAGAGCGCGCGGCCGATCCCGGGGCCGACGACGCGGTCGAAGGGATCGGTGGCGTAGAGGGCCATGTCGCCCTCGTCCTCGCCCTCGCCCTGCCAGGTCATCTGCCACGGGAAGCGCGGGTACTCGCCCTCGGTGGCCAGCGGCTCGTCGTCGAAGATGACGACCACCGAGCCCGGCTGGTCGCGGACGGCCCGCGACTCGCGGACGTAGAGCGCGCCCTCGTGCCAGTTGCGCAGGGTCTCGCGGACGTCGATCCCGTCGGCGAGCGACGCGGTGAAGCGGACGGTGCGGGTCGCGGCGGCGGCGACGGCCCGCGCGGTCTGCTTGCGCAGCTGCTGGCCGTAGCCCTCGATCGCCAGGTCCTCGGGCGGGAAGGAGCACAGCTCGTCCTCGAAGTGCTCGGCCCACTCGCCGGGCCGGCGCTCGCGCGGCGGCGGCTTGACGACCTCGAGGAGGCGCCGGCGTCGACGCAGGCGCTTGGGGCGGAAGCGGAGGTCGCGGACCTCGCTGTGGAGGTCGCGCAGCGACAGCTCTAGCGGCTCGATCTCGGGGCGATCCGTGACCCACGGGTAGGTCGTCGCCGCCTCCCACAGCTCCTGGGCGAAGTTGTCGTCGGCGAAGCCGCGGCCGGCGATCACCAGGTGGTAGAGGTCGGGGCCGAGGGCGCCCTCGGTGAGGGCGTAGCGGCAGGCGTAGCGCAGCAGGCCGACGATGGCCCCGGTGCGGAGCTCGCCGCCGTGGCGATCGGCGTAGCGCTCGCGGGCCTCGCGGCAGATCGCGAAGAGCAGGGCGATCCGGCCGCCGAGCGCCGGTCCTGCCGCGCCGGCGAGGGGATCCCGGACGCTGGCTCGGTAGGGATCGGCGGGCGCGGAGGGGGCGGGGCGGGCCGCGGGCTTCGGCGCGGCGGGCTGGCGGCGGAAGAGGTTGATGATCTTGGCGACCGCGCCGGGCTCGTCCGCCTCGACCTCGTCGCCCTCACCGCTGCGCGCCCGCTCGAAGGCGGCGTTGATGAAGGCGGGCTCGGCGAGGACCTCGCGCGCCGACTCGTCGGGGAGGTGGTGGAGGGTGATCCCCGTCGGCGCGCGGGCGCCGAGGAGGGCGGTGTCGGCGAGGGCGCGGGCGTCCGCCTCGTC
>JAGQIT010001405.1 GCA_020431135.1 Myxococcales bacterium
CCGAGCTCGGGCGCCTCCTCCTGGATGCCGCCGGAGTCGGTGATCACGAAGGCCGCGCGCCGGAGCAGCCAGATCGCCGCCGAGTAGCCGACGGGCGCCAAGAGGTGGACGTTGTCGCGGCCGCCGAGGCGCCCGTGGACGGCCTCCTGGACCGCGGGGTTGAGGTGCACGGGGTAGACGAAGTCGACCTCGGGCCAGCGCTCGGCGAGCACCGCGAGGCCGTCGCAGATCGCCGCCAGGCCGCCGGCGAAGCTCTCGCGGCGGTGCCCGGTGACGAGCACGAGGCGGCGCCCGTTGGCCGCGGCGAAGCGCTCGAGGCCGCCGCCGGGGGGCGGCGCGCCGTCGGCGGGGAGGCGGCCGACGATCCAGCGCAGGGCGTCGACGACGGTGTTGCCGGTGACCTCGATCGCCGCCGTCGCGACCCCCTCGGCGACGAGCGCGGCCGCGGCCCGGGGCGTCGGCGCGAGGTGGAGGTCCGCGAGGCGCCCGACGAGCTGGCGGTTGACCTCCTCGGGGAAGGGCGCGAGGCGATCGCCGGTGCGCAGCCCGGCCTCGACGTGGGCGACCTTGGTCCCGCGGTAGAAGCCGGCGAGCGCGGCGATCATCGCCGTCGTCGTGTCGCCCTGTACGATCAGCCAGGTCGGCTCGCGGCGCGTGAGGACCGGGTCGAGCTCGCTGAGGAGGCGGGCGCTGAGCGCCGCGAGGCCCTGGCCCTTGCGCATTGTTTGCAGCGAGACGTCGGCCGAGAGCTCGAGCTCGCGGGCGATGCCGTCGACGAGGCCGCGGTGCTGACCCGTCGACCAGACGTCGACGCGCCAGTCGGCGAAGGCCCGGGCGGCGCGGACCACCGGCGCGAGCTTGATCGCCTCGGGGCGGGTGCCGAAGACGATCGCGATCCGCGGGGGGCTCCTGGACGCCATGCCGCTACCGGCTATAGCATGGCCTGGTGAAACACCCAGGTTCTGACGCCGCCGCCGAGCCCCCCTTTGACGTCTCGGTGATCGGCCTCGGCTACGTCGGCCTGCCGACGGCGGCGATCCTCGCTACCCACGGGATGCGGGTCGCCGGCGTCGACCTCAGCGCCGACGTGGTCGCGACGATCAACGCCGGGGCGATCCACATCGTCGAGCCGGAGCTCGACGCGCTGGTCCGCGCGGCGGTCGCGGACGGCACCCTCCAGGCCTTCGCCGAGGCCAAGCCGGCGCGCGCCCACCTCATCTGCGTCCCCACCCCCCTCGGCGCCGATCACCGCCCGGACCTCCGCCACGTCGACGCCGCCAGCCGGGCCCTCGTCCCCCACCTGCGCCCCGGCGATCTCGTCATCCTCGAGTCGACCGTGCCCCCGGGGACGACGCGCTCGATCGTCGGCGCGCGGATCCGCGAGGCCGGGATGGAGCCGGGCCGCGACGTCTTCGTCGCCCACGCGCCGGAGCGCGTCCTCCCGGGCGCCGTTCTCCGCGAGGTGGTCGACAACGAGCGCGTCGTCGGCGGCCTCACCGATGCGTGCACGGCCCGCGCCGCCGCCTTCTACGCCCGCTTCGTCAAGGGCGAGATCCACCGCGCCCGCGCCGAGACGGCCGAGCTGGTCAAGCTCGCCGAGAACGCCTACCGCGACGTCAACATCGCCTTCGCCAACGAGCTCGCCAAGGTCTGCGACCACGTCGGCCTCGACGCCTGGGAGGTCATCGGCCTTGCCAATCGCCACCCGCGGGTCGAGATCCTCCGCCCCGGCCCGGGCGTCGGCGGCCACTGCATCGCCGTCGATCCGTGGTTCATCGCCGCGAGCGCGCCCGGGCGGACGCCGCTGATCCGCCAAGCGCGGGCGATCAACGACGCGCGCCCGAGCGAGGTCGTCGCCGCGATCTACGCCCGCGTGGGGATCGACGCCGGGCGCCCGCCGACGCGCACGCGGCCGCAGGTCGCCCTCCTCGGCCTGACCTATAAGCCCGACATCGACGATCTCCGCGAGAGCCCGGCCCTCGAGGTCGCCCGCCGTCTGCTCGCCGAGAACCGCGTCGAGGTGCTCCTCGTCGAGCCCCACCTCGCGCGCTCGCCGATCGACGGCGAGGCGCTCCACGATCCGGAGGCCGCGCTCTTCGCGGCGGACCTCGCGGTCGTTCTCGTCGCCCACCGCCGCTTCCGCGACCTCGATCACAGCCGCCAGGGGCTCGAGATCCTGGACTGCGTCGGCCTGTGGCGCGAACGCTGAGGCGCGGCGGAGGCGTGCGCGGACGAGCGCGAGCGCGGCGACTCGAGCTCGCGTCCGCCGCTCCGCGGCGTCAGCGGGAGACGCGCGACCGCTGAGGTCGCGGGGCCCCATTTCACACGCGAAACAGGTATCAGGCGCGCTCTGGGCCGCTTCGCTTCGGCCCTCGCCTGTGCCATTCTGCGGCCAGCGCCGCGCGTGGCGCGGGCGAGCGATGGTCAACCCACTGACGGTACTGCGGACGATCCGTCACCTGAGCCCGCGCCAGGTCGCCCATCAGCTCCGCCACCGCGTCTCCGGCCCCGCGCAGGAGCCCGCTCAGGTCGCCGTCCACGGCTGCACTGGGATCGCCGTCGACGCGAGCTGGGTGCCGCCGTCCTGCGAGGGTGAGGCGCTCGAGGGCGGCGCCCTCGTCAACCTCTTCGGCGCCGCGAGCCACGACCCGCTGCGCGAGGGCTGGCAGCCGAGCGGCCGCGACCCGCTGTGGCTCTACACGCTCCACTACCACGGCTGGATCAACGCCCCGAGCGCCGACCCGACGGTGATCCGCGGCCTCCTCCTCAACTGGATCGACAACCACACGCGCGGCACCGGCTGGGAGCCCTACCCGACGGCGATGCGCGTCCTCCACTGGATCGGCTGGCTCTCGCGCCACGACGGGATCCTCGGCGGCAACCAGAAGCGCTGGATCTACGGATCGATCGCCGCCCAGCTCGTCCACCTCGAGCGTCACCTCGAGCGCCACCTCGACGGCAACCACCTGTGGACCGACCTCGTCGCCCTGGCGACCGCCGGCCTGACGCTCTCGGGGCCGCTGCCCGCCCGCCTCTGCGACCGCTGGCTGCCGTCGCTCGTCGAGACCGTCTGTGATCAGCTCGACGACGACGGCGTCCACCGCGAGCGCACGCCGACCTACCACTGCCTCCTCGCCGAGCAGCTCGGCGGCGTCGTCAAGGCGCTGTCCCTTCGACCCGGCGGCTCGCCGACCCTGGCGCCGACGCTTGTCGGCGCGCTCGGGCGGATGTGCGCGCTCGTCCCGGCCTTCACGCACCCTGACGGCGACGTCGCCCTGTGGGGCGACAGCCAGCGCGGCGCCCCCGTGACCCCGCAGGCGCTCGCGGCCCGCTTCGCCGCGCGGCTCGCCGAGGGCGACGCCGACGCCCGCGAGGCCGGCTTCTTCCGCCGCTGCTGGGGCCCGTGGACCGTCCTCTGGAACGCCGGCGGCACCGGCCTCGATCGCCAGGTCGGCCACATCCACGCCGACGCGCTCGCCGTCGAGATCAGCCTCGCGGGCGAGCGCGTGATCGTCGACGCCGGCGTCGGCACCTACGTCACCGGCGACGACCGCACCTACTCGCGGAGCACCGCCGCCCACAACACCGTCGACGTCGACGGCCGCGATCAGCACGAGCTGTGGGCGAGC
>JAGQIT010000149.1:0-8140 GCA_020431135.1 Myxococcales bacterium
CGAGGTCGAGGTGGTCGAGGTGGTCGAGGTCGTCGCGCCGCTGCCGGCCATCTCGCCGCCAGCGCACGCGAGGAGGAGGCTGAGGACGAGGACGCCGCGGCGGAGAGGCTGACCCATGACCCATCGTAGCAAGCCGCACCTGCCGACGTGAGGACGTCGCCCTTGATCTCCCCGGGGTCGTCGCCGAACCTCTCGCCCATGACGCCCCTGCGAAGCTCTCCCCGTCGCTCGCGGCGGCCCGCGGTCTTGGTCGTCGGCTGGCTCGTCGGCCTCGCCTGCGACGGCGGTGAGACGCGCACGCCAGCGGAGGACGCCGCGCTGACCGAGGCGTCGCGCGTGTGGATCGATCGCTCCGAGCCCGACAGCGCCGGCTGGCGCCTCGTCTACCGCAACCGCGGCGACGTCGATCTGCGCTGCCGCGCGAACCTCCGCTGGGTCGAGGAGCACCCGCCGCACGGCTTCCTCGGCCAGACGGAGGAGCGCTTCGAGCTCCCGGCGCGGGCGACCGCCACCGTCGTCTTCCGCTGGTCGGGGATCTCGCCGGGGCTCCACCTCGCCGACGCGGAGGATCGCTCGTCGTCCGGGACGCTCGCGCCGTCGGGCTTCGGCAGCGGGGCGCGGACGGAGTACGCGCTCATCGAGGCCGAGCGCGACGGGCTCTTCCTGCGCTGCGATCCGCCGCCTCCTCCGAGCGCGTAGGCGCTCTCCTACGGGGGCACGCCGCAGACGCCGATGTGCTCGAGCCCCGGCGGCGCGAGGCCCTCCTCGTACCACGGAATGCACGCCTGCTCCGCTGCGGGGCAGGTGTTCGGCGCGTTGATGTCGCATAGGGGCGAGCAGCAGCCGGAGGCGGCGCAGTCGGGGACGTACTCCGGGTTGAGGCAGATGAGGCCCGCGTCGCAGGCGTTTGCGTATTCGCAGGGATCGCCGAACTGGCCCTCATTGCCCGAAGCGTCGAGCACACAGCCCCAGCCGTTCTCGAGCGGGAGGCAGAGATCCCCGCCAGGGCAGTCTTGGGCGATCGGATCGCAGAAGTCGATGCACAGGCCGAGGCCGATGTCCCGCGAGACATACGTGCATGCCGAACCCGGAGGGCAGCTCGGCTCGTCCGGGGTGCCGCCGCAGAGCGCGGCGCAGGTGCCGATCTGCGTCTCGTAGTCGAGATACCAGCACATCAGGCCGAAGGCGCAGTCGTCCTCGCCGGCGAAGAGATCGCCGGCGTAGGAGCAGGTCTCGCCGAGCTGCTTCGGGGCGTCGACGACCGGCACGCAGCGCGTGTCGCTCCACCAGCCCCCCCCCTCGCTGTAGGGGCCGCACTTGTAGCCCTCGGGGCAGTTCTGCTCCCAGGTGTCGCAGCCCTCGTCCGCCGGATCGGCGACGCAGACGAGCAGCGACGGGTCGAGGCTGGGGCTGCAGTCCCAGCCAAATTCGCAGCGCCACTCGCACGGTCGCGTCCAGTCGTACTCCTCGTGCGTGCAGCTCATCGGGTCGCAGTCCATTCGTTGGACGCAGCCCGAGCCGGGGCCGCACGCCCCCTGGTCGTCGAGTCGACAGCGGTAGACCTCGTCCTCACGGCAGCCGCCGAGCTCGTCGCCGACGCAGCGGAGGATCGCCGGATCATCGCTGGGGACGCACCCCCAGCCGAAGCGACAGGCGGCCTCGCACGGGGGATCCCAGAGCCACAGCGGATCGCCCTCGCACAGCAGGGGATCGCAGCTCCCTGCGTCTACGCAGCCGGAGTTCGGGCCGCACTCGCCGTCGTCGTCGAGCTCGCAGCGAAACACCTGGTCTTCGAGACAGTCATCCGGTCCCTCGCTGGAGCTCGAGGTCGACGCGCCCGTCGAGGTCGCCTCCGCGGTGGTGCCGAGCGCCGACGTGCTCCCCTGGCCTGGACCGGTCGTCGATGTCGAGGCGGTCGTGAGCGCCCACGAGCCGCCGAGGTCGAGGCAGCCGCCGAGCGCCAAGCTCATCAGCGCTGCGCCGACGCGCCAGCGCGCAGTGAGGAACGGTAGATACGGGGCGGACATTGAGAATATTAAAAATACCAATACTGCCTTTTCTGATCCAGATGTCTTCTCTATGAGGACTTCACCATCGCTCCTTCTTGGTGGGATGGGCGGGCGTCCGGGAGTCACCGCCGGGGGCCGATACGGGCGCAGACGCGTCCGGTTCTCCGCCTATGATCGCGCGGTGCGAGCCCTGGCCGTCGATCGTCTCCGTGGGCTGATCATCGCCCTGATGGCCCTCGATCACGCGAGCGCCTTCATCATCGATCGGCCGCGCCTCGGCGAGTTCTGGGGCGCGGTCTTCCCGGTCTACAGCGACGCGTTGCCCTTCGTCATCCGCGCGGTCTCGCACCTGTGCGCGCCCGGGTTCTTCCTGCTGATGGGCGCGTCGATGGCCCTCGCGGCCGAGAACCACGCGCGCGGCGGCGGCGACTTCAGGGAGCTCCGCGGCCACCTCGTGCGCCGCGGGCTGATCCTCCTGGTGGTCCAGCACATCCTCGTCAACCCGGGCTTCCTCGTCGGCGACCCGGCGCCGAGCCCCGTGCCGGGGATCGGCGACGACGTGCTCCTCTACTTCGGCGTGATCTACGGCCTCGGCGCGGCGATGATCGTCGCGGCCCCGCTCCTGCGCCGGTCGACGTCGACGCTCCTGATCCTCGCGGCGGCGTCGATCGCCTCGTCGACGGTCGTCCTCCCCGATCCGGCGCGCGGCGGCGAGGCCTTCTCCGCGCTCCTGCGCCTCCTGTGGATCCCCGGGCAGACCGACCTCCTGATGGTCCGCTACCCGCTCTTCCCTTGGCTCGGCGTCGCGCTCCTGGGGGTGGTCTTGGGGCGGTACGTCGCCCGTTCTCCGGAGGTGCTGCGGCGGCGGATCCCGGCGCTCGGCCTCGCGTGCGTCGGCGTCTTCGTCGTCCTGCGCGCGGTCGGCCTCGGCGACCCGCACGTCGCGAGCGGCGGCTGGATCGAGTTCCTCAACCTGACGAAGTACCCGCCGAGCGTCGACTTCCTCCTGTGGACCCTCGGCGTCGATCTGCTCCTCCTCGGGCTCCTCGCCCGCGTCACCCGCGAGCGCGGGCCGCTCGTGACCTTCGGCCAGGCGGCGCTCTTCTTCTACGTCGTCCACCTCTACCTCTACGGTGCGCTGGCGCGGGTCCTCGACGCGGCGGCGCCGGGCGCCGGCTACGTGGCGATGCTCGGCTGGTGGATCGCCGGCCTCGTCGTCCTCCTCCCGCTCTGCGCGGCCTACGGACGCTTCAAGCGCGGGCGGCCGCGCGGGTCGGTGTGGCGCTACTTCTGAGCCTCACCGAGGGTGTCCGTAGGAGCATGTCCTAGCGATCGTTCGCGGCGCCGGGCTCGGGCAGCGCGAGCTTGGCCGCCTTGCGGCAGCGCTTGATCGACAGCTCGACGCCGATCGCGTCGAGCCCCATCGCGTTGGCGACGGCGAGGATCGTCCCGTGGCCGCAGAAGGGGTCGACGATCGTCCGCAGCGGCGTGCTCTTGACGACGTAGCGGCAGGCGAGGCGGGCGGCCTCGGCCCCGAGGGCGCGGCGCCAGGGCATCCAGCCGCCGTCGGCGAGGACGTCCGGGAGGGCCCAGCGCGGGTCGTCGCGGAGGTCGCGGGCGAAGGCGAGGAGGTGGGCGTAGGCCGGGCGCCCGTAGGTCACGGAGCCGGGCGCCTTGCGGCAGACGATCCGGTGCCAGAGGAGGTCGACGCCCGCCTCCTCGGCCGCGCGCTGGCAAAGGTAGCCCTTGTCGATCCAGCGGCCGTCGACCTTGATGTCCGTCTGATAGAAGATCGCCGGCGAGCCCGGCGGGAGGGCGGCGAAGATCGCCGCGAGGGCGCGGTCGAAGAACGCCCGCCAGCCGGCGAAGTCGACCCCGCCGAGCTCGCTGACGTCGGGCAGCGAGGTGATCACCGCGGCGCCCTCGAGGGGCGGATCGTCGGCGAGCCAGGTCAGCGCGTCGGCGCAGATCACCTCGCGCCGCGGCGGCGGGGCGGCGCCCTCAGTCGCCTGCGGGGCGGCGCTGCGCGAGCCTTCGTTCGCCCTCATTGCCGCTCTCGCGTCCGCTGACGCGCGGAGTTCGGGCGGGCCGCGCGAGCGGCCGTGAGGACCCGGGCCATAGGCTGCTAGCCGCCGCTGCGGACGATCCCCGGCGGGAGAACCCCGTGGCTAGCGAACCAGGCGTAGGTGTCGCGGACGGTCTCCTCGAAGGGCCGCGGGCGGTGGCCGAGGGCCGCCTTCGCCTTGTCGTGGCGGATGTCGGGGTTGGCCCGGAGGGCCGACAGGGACTCGCGCGTGTACAGGGGCTCGCGCCCGGTCACGCGCCCGCCGAGCTCGAAGAAGGGCGCGGTCGCGCGGGCGAGCCACATCGGCGCGCTGACCCGCGGCGGTCGCCGGCCGGTGATCCGCTCGGCGATCGACGCGAGCTCGCGGACCGGGACGTAGCGCCCGCCGAGGATGTAGTTCTCGCCGGTCTCGCCGCGCTCGGCGGCGCTGAGGATCCCGGCGACGACGTCGCGGACATCGACGAAGTCGAAGCCGCCGGGGACGAGCGACGGCAGGCTGCGGCGGTAGAGCTGGAGGAAGAGCCGCCCCATCCGCGACGGTCGGTAGTCGAAGGGCCCGACGATCCCCGTCGGGTTGACGATCGTCGCGTCGAGGCCGCGGTCGATCACCTTGCGCAGCTCGACCTCGCCGGCGTTCTTCGACAGGTTGTAGGCCGGCTCGAAGGACTCGAGCGCCCGCGGGCGGCGCTCGTCGAGGGGCGCCGAGCGGTCGTCGAGGCCGAAGGCGTGGATCGACGAGACGTGGACCATCCGCCGGGCGCCGACCGCGAGGGCGGCCTCGGCGGCGTTGCGGACCCCGTGGACGTTGATCGCCGGGACGAGGCCCTTGCGATCGCCGCTGATCGAGATCATCGCCGCGAGGTGGAAGACGAGCTCGGCGCCGGCGAAGGCGCGGCGCAGCGACGCCGGATCGCGGACGTCGCCGCGGACGAATTCGACCTCGAGGCCGTCGAGGCCGACGCGATCGTCGCGGACCATCGCCCGGACCTCATGTCCCTCGCGCAGCAGCGCGCGCACGAGGTTGGCGCCGACATGCCCGGTTGCCCCGGTGACCACGACCTTCATGGCCGCCAACTCTGCCAAGGGCGGGCGCCACTGTCGACCGGATTCGCGGCTGCGCTGGCGTCTGCGTCTGCGCCGCGCGCTCGGCCTCGCTGCGGCGCCGTGACGGGATCGCGGACGAGCGTCGCGGCCGCGTGCGCCTCGCGCTGCGCGTCGACCCTCGACGCGCAGCCTCGGTGGCCCCCGCCAGCGCCTCGACCGCGCACGAGCGGTCCTTCGGGACATCCGGCGCGGTCGATGGGGCGGCGGCCTCGCGCGAGCACGTCGAGCCCGCGACCACGACCGCCGGGCTCGGCACCCGGAGCGCGTCGCTCCACTATACTCCGCCGGTGATCGCCGCCATCGCCGGAGACATCATCGGCTCGGTCCACGAGCGCGCGCACCTGAAGCGGATGAACTTCAAGCTGTTCCAGAAGAACAGCCGCTTCACGGACGACACCGTGATGACGCTGGCCGTCGCCGACTGCCTGCTCCACCGGCGCCCCTACGCCGCGACCCTCCGCGCCTACGGCCGGCGCTACCCCGATCGCGGCTACGGCGGCATGTTCCGCAGGTGGCTAGCGAGCGACGACGCCGGCCCCTACCAGAGCTTCGGCAACGGCTCGGCCATGCGCGTGAGCGCCGTCGGCTACGCCTACCACCGCCTCGGCGAGGTGCTCGACGAGGCCCGCGCCAGCGCGATCGTCACCCACGACCACCCCGAGGGCATCAAGGGCGCGCAGGCGATCGCGGCCGCGGTGTTCCTCGCCCGCAAGGGCAGCGACAAGAGGGCGATCAAGGCCTACATCAGCGACGAATTCGGCTACGACCTCGCGCGCCACATCAAGCAGATCCGCCGGTCGTACACGTTCGACGTCACCTGCCAGGGCTCGGTCCCGGAGGCGATCATCGCGTTCCTCGACTCGACCGACGTCGAGAGCGCGATCCGCCTCGGGATCTCGCTGGGGGGCGACGCCGACACGATCGGGTGCATGGCGGGCGCGGTCGCCCAGGCCTACTACACGGCCGTGCCGCAGGAGATGGTCGACGAGGTCTACGCCCGCCTGACCCCCGATCTGACGGCCGTGCTCGACGCGTTCATGGAGCGCTACAAGATCCGCCTAGACGCCTAGACGCCGCGTCAACTAGCGGATCTGCGTGAACTTCATCATGTAGTTCACGGCGCTCACCCACGAGTGGGGGCTGGCGAAGATCAGCGTGACGAGCCGCTTGTTGCCGCCGGAGGAGACTGTCAGCGACTTGGGCCTGTGGTTCTCGGTCAAGACCAGCTTGTCCGACTTGTACAGCGAGAGCGAGGACGCGGAGAGCTCGCGCAGCTCGCCCGGGAAGGTGTAGCTGCACGTGTAGAGGGTGACCCCGGAGCGGTTCCACTTCGAGGCGCTCATCTCGAAGCCCTTCTTGCCCTGGACGACGAGGTGGACGGTGTTGTCGCGGGTGACCTCGTAGGTGTGACCCGCGAGCGAGACGTTGTGGAGGATGTCGAGAACGGGCCGGGCGAGCTGCGGCCACGACGACCACGAGGAGGTCCGGTTCACCGGGTACGGATCCAAGGAGTTGTTGAGGAGAACGCCCACCAGCCGCTCGACCTGCTGCTTGGCGAGCATGTCGTTGCAGTCGACCGAGGAGGCGGCCGCGGAGGCGGTGCCGGCCGGGGCGTAGGCGAGCGTCGCCACGGCGAGGGACGCGATGAGGGCTGGCTTCATAGGGGCTCCTGCCGGCGCTGCGTCCGGCGAGATCATCGGGATCGCGCACGCGCAGCGGCGAATTCGTAGGACACGAGGGAAGAGCCCAGACCCCGGCGTTCGGATCACGCCTCCCGAGTTTTTTCATCGTTTGTCCGGCGCTCGGCGGCGCGGCGAGGACAATGAGCGCGCCGCGGCGCTTCGCAGCGGCCGCGATCTGCGGTATGGCCGGGCCCATGCAGCAGCCCGAGCTTGTGGACCTCCGCTACGCGACCGAGCCCGTCGACGGCGCCGATGGGGCGCAGATCGCCGTGATCACCCTCGACCGCCCCGACGCCCGCAACGCCTACTCCGAGGCGATGGTCGACAGCCTCTGCGCCGCCTTCGATCGCGCCGAGGCCGACCCCGCCGTCCGCTGCCTGATCCTCACCGGCGCCGGCGCGGCCTTCTCGGCCGGCGGCGATCTCAAGCGTATGCGCGATCAGGCGGGGATGTTCGCCGGCGGCCCGGTGGCCCTGCGCCGCGCCTACATCGACAACATTCAGCGGGTGCCCCGGCGGATCGCCCTGTGCGACAAGCCGATCGTCGCCGCGATCAACGGCCCGGCGATCGGCGCGGGCCTCGACCTCGCGTGCATGTGCGACCTCCGGGTCGCCGCGGCGGGCGTCAAGCTCGGCTCGACCTTCGTCAAGGTCGGCCTCGTCCCGGGGGACGGCGGCGCCTACCTCCTCGCGCGGACGATCGGCTTCCCGCGCGCCCTCGAGATGATGCTCAGCGGCCGCGTGATCAAGGCCGAGGAGGCGCTGCAGCTCGGTCTCGTCCACCGGGTCGTCGCCGCGGATGAGCTCGCCGCGGCCGCGCGTGAGGTCGCCGCAGGGATCGCCCAAAACCCGCCGCTCGCCGTCCAGCTGACCAAGCGCGCGGCCTACCGCGCGTGGGACGACGGCTTCCACGTCGCCCTCGAGCAGGCGGCCGCCTACCAGGGCATGGTCCAGAAGACCGCCGATCATCAGGAGGCCGTCGCGGCCTTCCTCGAGCGCCGCGAGCCGAGATTTCGTGGCGAGTGAGATGGCGCAGTACGCTTGCATACGCAAACGTCCTGTGTGTCGCGGCTCGCGTGACTTGCCCCGCGAGTCGGTCGGCGCGACACGGCTTGTTGCGCGGATCTGCGCTCGGCATCATCGCGCCATGCGCACGCCTTCGTTCGCCTCCGCAGCCCTCCTCCTCCCCCTGATCGGCGTCGCCGCCTGCTCGGGCGATGACACCGCGACCAGCGATACCGCGACGACGACGGCGACCACGGGCGCGACGGCGACAGCGAC
>JAGQIT010000149.1:8199-9045 GCA_020431135.1 Myxococcales bacterium
GCGAGACGACGAGCGGGACGAGCACGACGACCGGGACGACCGGCGTCAGCGCGACCGCGGGCGACTGCGCCGACGGGGCCGAGCAGTGCAAGCGCGGCGCTCACCAGGTCTGCGAGGCCGGCGAGTGGGTCGACTCCCCGTGCGCCGACGGCGAGTTCTGCGACGAGCAGACCGAGAGCTGCCAGGCCTGCGCCTGCGCGCCGGGGTCCCTCGGCGCCTGCGTCGGCGACAACGAGATCGAGGTCTGCGCTGAGGACTGCTCCGGCTTCCAGCCCGAGCCCTGTCCCGGCGGACAGGTCTGCATGGGCGACGCCTGCGTCGATCTCCTCTGCGTCCCGGACTCGGTGAGCTGCGCCTCGGAGACCGAGACCCAGGTGTGCAACAGCGAGGGCACGGCCTACGGCGACCCGATCCCCTGCGATCCCGGCCAGGTCTGTGAGGGCGGCGCCTGCATCAGCGCCTGCGACAAGGCGGAGGCCGTCAAGTCGAACGTCGGCTGCGAGTTCTGGGCCGTCGACATGCCGAACCTGCCGCCGCGCGACAAGTACGTCTACGCTGTCGCCCTGTCGAACCCGAGCTACGACACGCCGGTGAACATCGCGGTCTTCGACCGCAACAACGGCGGCCAAGAGCAGCAGATCATCACGGAGACCATCGACCCGCGCCAGGTCAAGGTCATCAACCTCTCGGGGTCGAACCAGGGCAAGCAGGGCTACTACACCGGCGACGCCGGCTTCCTCGGCACCGGCATCAGCCTCGGCCGCGCCTTCCGCATCAAGTCCGACCAGCCGATCGTCGCCACCCAGTTCAACCCGATCGGCGGGGCCTCCGGCTACACCACCGACG
>JAGQIT010001406.1 GCA_020431135.1 Myxococcales bacterium
GAGGAGGTCGAGCACCGCTGGTCGCGGGCGCGGGCGCAATTCGTTCTCGGACGGATCCTCCGCCGCGCCGAGGCCCCCGATCCGCAGGCGACGGTCGCACGCCTCGAGGCGGCGGCGAACGACGCGATCGCCGATCGAGACCGCCTGCTGGCGATCGAGGCGCTGCACGAGGCCGCCCGCGCCGCGGTTCTCCTCGTGCCCGACGCCGCCGAGGCGGGCTCGCTCCTGCGCCGCGCCGAGGCCGAGCTCGCGGCGCTCGACGGCCTCCCGCGCCCCCTCGGGCCGCAGCTCCGCGCGAGCCAGCACGACATCCGCGGCCTGATCGACTACGAGGGCGGCGCGTACGAGGCCGCTCGTGAGGCCCATCGCGCGGCGATCGGCGAGCTCCGCGGGTTGGCCGAGGCCGGTGAACTCGATGATGAGGGGCGACGGCTCCTGGCCGCGGCCTACCTCAACCTCAGCCGCGCCCTCGACGACGCGCGCGCCCGCGAGCGGGCGCTCGACGAGGCCCACGCGCTGATGATCCAGCTCTACGGGGAGGGGCACCCCCAGCTCGCGATCCACCTGTACTCGCAGGGGCTCGCGGCCTTCCATGCCGGGCGCCCCGTCCTCGCCCGCGAGCTCGCCGAGGCGTCGCTCCTCCTCGCCCTCGACGCCGGCTCCGGCGCGCCGCTTCAGACCGCGCGAGCTGAGCTCCTCCTCAGTCAGCTCAACCTCCACCGCGGCGACTTCGAAGCTGCCCTCCGCCTGGCGACATACGCGGAAGAGCGGCTCCCCGCGCCCCGCGGGAACGACTTTCTGCAGGCTCGGCGACTCCGCGCGCTGAGCCTGCGCTCCCTCGATCGGCACGCCGAGGCGGAGCGGATCGAGGAGCTCCTCGTGGCCCAAGCGAGCGAAGACGCCAGCCTCGGCGCTGATGACCGCGCGGACATCCTCCTCGATCGCGCAAGGGGCAAGATCGACGAGGAGCGCTACGACGACGCGCTTCACCTCATCGACACGCTCGAGCGCGGCCTCGGGGGCGCCCCCCTTCCAGCCTCCGGTCTCGCTATCCGAGGTTGGGCGCTTGCGCGGGCGGGTCGCGAGGCGGAGGCAATTTTTCCCCTCGAGAAGGGGATCGAAAGGCTCACCGCCGGGTACCAACAGAGTGAGCGGGCGCTGAGCGAATGGACCCTCGCAGAGGCGTTGATCGCCGTCGACGGCGATCGCCGCCGCATCTGCGAGCTCTTTGCGGCCAGCCGCGTCTTCTACTCCGCTCAGGAGGGGAGCGAGGCGACAACCGCGGAGCTCGACGACCTCCTCGCCGAGCAAGGCTGCTCCCCACCCGACACCAACCCACCGACAGAGGCACCGAAATGAGCGACATCACCCTCGACATCTACTTTGACTGCGAGATCGACCCGACGGGCGCGCCCGCCCTCGTCCCGAACAACGCGACGCGGCTCGACGACACCACGACCCCCTGGGAGCTGGTCCTCCACCCCTTCGACGAGGAGGATCCGGACGACGAGGACGTGACCTTCCACGTCTCGCCGCCCTCCGGCTACACGATCACCGTCTCCTCCTCCGGCACACCCTCGGGCGCGTGGACGCAGTCCGGCTCCGACTGGGTTTCGGCGTCGATCGACGCGCCGCAGGACCACGGGATCGTCGTCAGCGCGGTCCCCGACTCCAACCCGAGCGCGCCCCCGACGTCGTCGACCCGGACGATCCGGCTCTCGAAGCCGGGCCGCTGAGCTCGCGTTCACAGCGACACCCACCCACCGACAGAGGCACCGTAATGAGCAACATCACCCTCGACATCTACTTCGACTGCGAGATCGACCCGACGGGCGCGCCTGCCCTCGTCCCGAACAACGCGACGC
>JAGQIT010001407.1 GCA_020431135.1 Myxococcales bacterium
GCGCTGCGACCTCGACACCGGCCTCGCCCTCGTCCGCAGCCTCCTCGCCTCGGGGATGGAGGCCGAGGCGCGGCCGCTCCTGCGCCACCTCCGGGTCCTCGACCCCGACGACGCCGACGTCCTGATCGCCGCCGCCGCGGTCGCCGAGGCGCTCGGCGATCTCGGCCAAGCCGCCGCCTCCCTCGAGAAGGCGATCGCCAGCCCGCAGATCGCGGAGCTCGCCGAGCTCCGCGCGCTCTACCGCCACGCCTTCCAGCTCCGCGCCCGCCTGAGCCAGGCGAGCGTCGACGGCAAGACCAACGAGGCGACGCTCGCCGCCGCCCTGTCGATCGCCAGCCGCTGGCGCCTCGAGGATCCCGACAACCCGGTGATCGACGAGCTCGCGGCCGGCCTCCTCTACGCCCACGACCGCCCGGACGCCGCCTGGCGCCAGATCTCGAGCATCATCGAGCGTCACCCCGCCGAGGGCTCGGCCCACGCCCGCGTCGCCGCGCTCCTCGCCCGCGAGGGCGACCTCAAGGCCGCCGACCGGGCGCTCGCCGACGCGATCGCGGCCGAGCCGACCAACCCGACCTGGCTCCTGCGCCGGGCCCAGAACCTCCTCGCCACCGGGGACCTCGACGCCGCGCGGCGCGACCTCGACGCGATCGCCGACGGCCGCTGGCAGGACCGCTTCAGCTCCGTCACCTACGAGGCCAAGGCGCTGCGCGAGCACCTCGCCACGCGCAAGAGCGACCCGGGCACGAAGCGCTGAGCTGACGCCGGACGCCCGCAGAGCCGATCAATCAGGGCACCAGGGCTCGGCGATCCGAGCGCCGCAGAACGCCGCGTCGAAGCTCCCGCGCGGGCCGCTCGGATCCTCCGACTCGATGCTCCCGTGGAGCACCGGCGGATCCAGCGGATCGAAGGCGTCCCAGTTCCCCGACTTCGCGCGGATCGTGAGGTGCACCGAGAAGTTCACCGAGTCCGCGCCATCGGTCAGGAACGCCGAGTCGGCGCCGCGCTCGAGCCACTGCCTGTCGCTCGTGTACCACCAGTCGGGGCTCAGGTGGAGCCGCGCCCCCTCTCCGCGCTTCGCCGCCGCGAAGTCCACGCCCTCGTCGAAGATCGCGATCTCGAGGAACGCGGAGCTCAGCGCCTCGCTGTCGAGGCACGGCACGTAGGCGAAGAGCGCGGTCTTGCCGACGAAGGCCCCGAGCTCGGTCTCGCCGACGACGTCGGCGCCCGTCCACGCCGGGGGGCAGCCGCCGCTGAGCGCCCCCGGGAACCACGGCTCGTCACCGGCGTCGGACGCGGTCGTCTCCGCCATCGTCTCCGCGGCCGACGTCGACGACGCGTCGCTCATCGAGCCCCCCCCGCCCGCGCAGGCGATCGCGACGATGGGCGCAACCGCAGCAGCGCGCGCGCGCGAGCGAACCTCCATGCCTGGATTGTACGCGCTCGGGAGCCGGCCCCGTCGCGCCCGCTCCTCGCGGGCGAGGGCCAGGACGTGAAATTAATTCGCCGGCGGCAGACCAGCTCAGGCGGGCGCCGGAGAAGACCCGAGATGCCAGGCACCGCACACGCGACGCCGAGCTCCCCTTTCTTGCCGCCGAGGTGAATCACTCTCGCGACCGCGGCAACTCCCCCATGTGCGCTGGTCGAGTGCCGGCGACGCGCCGAACCGAGACAGACGGACGAGACCGATGAACACCACCACTGAGAACCCAAGCCAGCCCCCGACGACCGCGCGGCGCAGGCACCCCGCCGCGCTCTGCCTGTCCCTAAGCCTGGCGGCGCTCGGCGCCCTCCTCCCGGGCGACGTCCAGGCCCTCGACGTCACGCCGGTGACGCTCGGCACCGGCCAAGGCGACCCCGCTCTCACCGCGCTCCTCGACCCGCTCATCACCGACTACGTGGCCGACAAGAAGCTCCCGGGGATCCAGGTCGCGGTGTCGAAGGACGGGCGCCTCGTCTTCAGCAAGGCCTACGGCTTCGCCGACACCTCGACCCAGCAGGCGATGCAGCCGCACCACCGCAACCGCATCGGCAGCGTCTCGAAGATCATCAACGCGGTCACCGCCCTCAAGGTCGCCGAGTCCCTCGACCCGAACCTCGGGCTCCTCGATCGCCCGCTCTACGGCGCCAACGGGCTGCTCCCGAGCACGGAGCCCCAATACGCCCAGCTCCTCGCCGACCAGACCCGCGGCCGCCAGCGCCACACGCCCGTCGTCGGCACGATCATCGTCGAGGGCACCGACCTCACGGTCACCTACTACGACGACGGCCCGCAGACCTACAGCGTCGGCCGAACCCACGACCTCGACCTCTACAGCCAGGGCAACCACTACGACCTCCCGCCCGGCCAGGGCCCCCGCGACATCCGCGGGATGGCGGCGTCGCCCGACGGCTTCGTCTACACCTGGTACGCCGACGGCAGCATGAGCAAGGGGACCCTCGCCGATCTGAACGCGGTCCCCGGCGGCGCGATCGCGAGCGTCGCCTACCCGCCGAACCAGCGCGCGGACTTCCTCCTCGGCGTCGGATTCGCCAAGTCCAGCGGCCTCGCCTACGCGTGGTTCGAGAACGGCACCCGCTCCTACGGCTCCCCCGGCGACCTCAGCGGCAACGTCGACACCTTCGTGCCCGCGACCGGCAAGTCCCCCTACGACATCCGCTCGCTGGCGATCGCCTCCAACGATCGCGTCTACACCTTCTACGGCGACGACACGGTCAGCGCCGGGACGAGCCGCGACCTCGACGCCTACCGCACGCTCTACGCCACCTCGATCGCCGCCGACGTCACGCCCGAGCCGTGGGAGCAGTGGTACAGCACGCTCACGCTCCGGCACCTGCTCTCGCACACCGCGGGCTTTCGCAAGGACTCGTCGGCGGTCGGCGGGGCGATGATGTTCCACCCGGGCGAGGACCCCTGGGTCGCGGCCCGCGACCTCGGCCTCCGGGACATGCACCGCTACGCCCTCAGCGCCCGCGCGCTCGTCTACGAGCCCGGGACGATGAGCTCCTACTCCAACCACGGTGCGGCGGTCGCCGGCTGGGTGATGGAGGAGCTCCTCAACCTCCCGTTCAAGGTGATCGCCGACCTCTTGGTGCTCGACCCGCTCGACCTCGACATGAAGCGCGCCTGGGATCCGCTCGACAGCGGCGACGCCTCGCCGCACGTCCCCGGCGACAACGACGACCCCGTCGCCTGCTGGGCGAGCTGCCCGGTCGACATCGACTTCAGCGAGCAGAGCGGCTACCTGACCGGCTCCGCCGACGACCTCGTGCGCCTGATGCTCGCCATGGACCAGGACCCGAGCCACCCCGACATCCTCCTCCCCGGCACCCTCACGGCGATGGAGACCCAGACGATCAGCGGCAGCCTCATGGGCTGGCGCGGCAACACCTCCAAGCTCTCGCACAACGGCGCGGTCAAGGGCGGGAGCTCGTCGATCGCCAAGTACAACGGCGGCGACCGAGCGGGGATCACGGTCGCCGTCGTCACCAACATCGACAACGACCTCGACCTCGACGCGCTGCGCGATCAGATCGCCGACGCGGCCGCGGAGGCGACGATCCCCCAAAACTACGATCTGCACCCGTAGGCGGGCGCCACTTCGCGATCGTCGCACCTCCTCCGAGTCGCCCGAGCCGCGCTCTCCTGCGGGCTCGGGCGGCGCCGAGGGGGCGCTAGAGCGCCTTGTAGGCCGGCCCCGCGAGGGTCGGCACGCCGGCGCCGATCGGCTCCGGTAGCGGCTCGACGCCTACCCGCTCGGCCGAGATCTCGTAGAAGCGCCGGGCGAGCGCGGGGTCCTTCGCGCTCGCGGCGACGTCCGCGACGAGCGAGCGGACGAAGTAGGCGCCGCTCG
>JAGQIT010000150.1 GCA_020431135.1 Myxococcales bacterium
ACCCTCTGCGGCGGGCACATCTCGCCGATCCTCGTCGGCGCGAAGGCGCGCGGCATCGACGTCATCGACGTCCGCCACGAGGCGAACGCGGTCTTCGCCGCCGACGCCGTCGCCCGCCTCACCGGCGTCCCCGGCGTCGCGGCCGTCACCGCCGGACCTGGCCTGACGAACACGATCACCGCGGTCAAGAACGCCCAGCTCGCGCAGTCGCCGGTGGTGATCTTCGGCGGCGCGACGGCGACGATCCTCCGCGGCCGCGGGGCGCTGCAGGACATCGACCAGATGGCGCTGATGCGC
Organism: Myxococcales bacterium; assembly: GCA_020431135.1. Classification (GTDB taxonomy): domain Bacteria; phylum Myxococcota_A; class Polyangia; order Nannocystales; family Nannocystaceae; genus JADJRG01. The sequence goes on from JAGQIT010000150.1 coordinate 298, forward strand.
CCGCACGTCAAGTGGGCGACCCGGGTCGATCGCGTCCGCGACATCGTCAGCACGGTCGAGCGCGCCTTCCAGGTCGCCCAGGCCGGGATCCCCGGGCCGGTCTTCGTCGAGGTCCCGGTCGACATCCTCTACGACCGCGAGCTGGTCAAGGGCTTCTACGGCGCCAAGGGCAAGCCGGGGCGCAAGCTCACCCTGCAGGAGCGCGCCCTCGGGTCGTTCCTCGACTTCCACAGCTGGCGCCTGTTCATCGGCGCCGATCGTCAGGAGCTCGACGAGCCGCCGGTCATCGCGATCCCCGAGCCGTCGCCGCAGGCGCTGCGCAAGGCCGCCAAGCGCCTCGCCAACGCCGAGCGCCCGGTGCTCGTCTGCGGCTCGCAGACCCTCGTCGTCCCCGAGCAGGCCGACGCGGTCGCCGAGGCGATCGAGGCCCTCGGGGTCCCGGTCTTCCTCTCGGGGATGGCCCGCGGCCTCCTCGGCGTCGACCACGAGCTGCAGATGCGCCACGGCCGGCGCAACGCGCTGCGCCACTCGGACCTCGTGATCCTCGCGGGCGTCCCCGCCGACTTCCGCCTCGAGTACGGCCTCCACATCCCCGGGCGCGCGACCTACATCGCCGCCAACCGCAGCCGCGACGAGCTCTACCGCAACCGCCGGCCCGACGTCGCCGCCCACTGCGACGCCGGCCGCTTCCTCCGCCAGCTCGCGCGCCTTTGCCCCTCCGAGGGCCGCTACGGCGCGTGGATCGATCGCCTGCGCGCGGCCAACAACGATCGCGAGGCCGAGATCGCGGCCAAGGCCGAGCCGGCGCCGGAGCTCATCAACCCGATCGATCTGTGCCGGCGCATGGACAAGGTCCTCGATCCCGACAGCGTTCTCGTCGCCGACGGCGGCGACTTCGTGGCGACGGCGGCCTACACGATGAGCCCGCGCGGGCCGCTGCGCTGGCTCGATCCCGGCGTCTTCGGCACCCTCGGCGTGGGCGGCGGCTTCGCCCTCGGGGCCAAGCTCGCCCGGCCCTCGGCCGAGACCTGGATCCTCTATGGCGACGGCTCGGTCGGCTACACGCTCGCGGAGTTCGACACCTTCGCGCGGCACGGCCTGCCGGTGATCGCCGTCGTCGGCAACGACGCCTGCTGGTCGCAGATCGCCCGCGATCAGATCGAGCTCCTCGGCGACGACGTCGGCTGCCCGCTCGCCCGCACCGACTACCACCGCGCGGCCGAGGGCTTCGGCGGCGTCGGCCTGGTCATCGACTCGAGCGACCAGATCGACAGCGTCCTCGCGCAGGCGAAGGAGGCCGCGGCCGACGGCAAGCCGGTGCTGGTCAACGTCCACCTCGCGACCTCGGACTTCCGCAAGGGCTCGATCTCGATGTAGAGGGTCGGCGCCGCGCCGGCCGGCCGGGTCGCGCGGCGCTCAGCGGATGCAGAGGGATCGCCGCCGGTGGTCGGGCGGCGCGGGGACGGCTACCATCGCTTGGATGCGCCGTCGGCTCTCGATCTTCTCCGTAGCGACCGCGCTCGTCGGCTGCTCGATGCCCAACCCGCAGTGGACGGCGTCGGACGTCGGCGGCGACCCGACGACCACCGACGCGAGCGCGAGCAGCAGCCAGGGGGGGACGAGCGTCGCCGAGACGACGACGACGACCTCCGACATCACGACCGAGCCGACCACGGGCTCGACGTCGACGACCGATCCCACGGTGAGCGCGTCGGCGACGACCGATCCGATGACGACCTCGACGACGGATCCGACGACGACGACGACGACGGGCGAGAACCTCTGCGAGAATTGGGAGTTCAACGAGGCCGGCGCCTTCGCGCTCAAGCTCAACGAGTGGCCCGCCGACGAGCCCGAGTTCCCGGATCCAGAGTGCGGCGATGCGACCTTCGCGTGGGTCGGGAGCCCGGCCTACGGCGTCGATCCGAACGACCCGGCGCGCGCGCTCGTGACCGTGACGCCGGCGGTCCCCTGCGGCGGCTTCGAGGGCGATCCAATCGCGATCTCGGGGCTCCTCCCGGACGGCTACATGCCGGTCGGCGGCGCCTGCGTCCGCGTCAAGGTCTTCCTCCGCACGGACCCCGAGAACGCCAACGCCTGCACGGCCGTCGCCGGCTTCGAGCTCACCGACTACAACAACCAGGAGCTGCTCTACCTCGGGGTCAGCTCGGGGCGGATCGCCCTGACCGAGGCGCTCAGCGACTACATCGGCGCCAAGACCCCCGAGCTCTGCATCGACAACGGCGGCGGCTGCGGTGATCCGCCCGCGGGGATCCACGACGTCGGCCACAAGCTCGCGGAGCTGAGCTACGTCGCCGAGGGAACGTGGGAGAACACCGACGCCTTCACGTACCACTTCTTCAACAGCCGCTCGCACACCCACGGCAGCGAGAGCGACCAGCCCTGCGCCCACCACCTCGACTGGCTGGTCCGGCGGGCGCTCTAGCGGTACGGGCGCGGCGGGGCCACGCCGGCGGGCGACGTCGGTGACGCCTGCGGGGCTCCTCGCGGCTCCCTTGGGGCGCGGGGGAGATTCCGGGTGCTCTCCGGTAAATCTTTGCTCGCATGCGCTCGCTCGTGGACAATCCCGGGCATGCGCCGACTTGCCCCTCGTCTAGCCTCGACCCTCCTCGCCTCGATCCTCCTCGCCTGCAGCGGCGGCGTCGAGGACAGCGACTCCGACACCGCCGGCGTCGAGGACAAGGAGTGGACCGACCTCGAGACCTTCCCCGGGCTCTCCGGCGAGGTCGAGATCAAGATCGACGACGTCGGCATGCCCCACATCTACGGCGTCAACGAGTACGACGTGCTCTACGCCGCCGGCTACCAGGTGGCGACCGACCGCCTCTTCCAGCTCGACCTGATGCGCCGGCGCGCCGCGGGTCGCCGCGCGGAGGTGCTCGGCGAGGGGCGCCTCGGCGACGACCAGCTCGCCCGCCTCATGGACTTCCAGCGCTGGGGGGTCGAGGACGCGGCGCGGATGCGCGCCGACAACCCCGAGGAGTACAAGTTCTTCGTCTCCTGGGTCGCCGGCATCAACAAGCGGATCGCCGAGATCGAGGCCGGCGAGGCGCCGCTTCCCTACGGCTTCGGCCCGGGCGAGCTCGACTACGCGCCGGAGCCGTGGACCAACGAGGACCCCTTCGTGATCGCCAAGCTGATCACCTTCGGCAACTCGAACTCGCTGGAGAACGAGCTCCTCGCCACCGTCGTCCGCCGGCTGTCGCCGGAGGTCCTCGACGCCATCGAGCTGCCGAAGCCGGCGTACGCCGCGTGGACCGTGCCGGCCGAGGATCGCCCGGCGCCGAGCGTCGAGCCGGCGGCGCCGAGCGTCGAGGCGACCGCGAGCGCGCCCGCGGAGCTCCCCGACGACGTCGTCGAGCGGGCGCCGGCGTCGCTGCGCCGCTTCCGCACGATCATGGACTCGGTCCGCGTCCAGGGCTCGAACAACTGGGCGATCGACGGCCGCTTCACCGCGAACGGGCGGCCGATCATCTGCAACGACCCGCACCAGCCGCTCGACAGCCCGTCGGTGATGTACGGCCTCCACCTCAACTCGGCGGACGCCGGCGGCGACCTCGACGTCATCGGATTCGGCTTCGTCGGCGCGCCGGGGGTCCAGCTCGGCCACAACCGCAGCGTCCAGTGGGCCGCGACCACGGGCTTCGCCGACGTCATGGACATCTGGTCGATCACCCTCTCGGGCGACGGCGCCAAGGCGAACGTCGGCGGCCAGCAGGTCGACCTCGTCACCCGCGAGGAGGTCATCAAGGTCAAGGGGATGGGCGACCAGACGATGGCGATCCGCGAGGTCCCGGGCTACGGCCTCCTCCTCGACGACTACCTCCTCGAGGAGGTGCTCCTCGTCGACGCCGGGCGCAAGGCGCTCTTCAACTGGACGGGCTTCCGCGCGACCAACGAGGCGCTCGCCTTCGTCCGGATGATGCAGGCCGGCTCGGTCGCCGACTACGAGGCCGCGGTCGACACCATGGAGGTCGGCACCTTCAACTTCGTCTCCGCCGACGCCAGTGACATCTCCTACCGCGTCCACGTCCTGATCCCCGACCGCGGCGATCCGAGCGCGCGGACGATGCCCTTCGAGATCATCGACGGCGACGACGCCGGCTCGTACTGGACCGGGGCCTGGCTGCCGCGCGAGAAGATGCCGGCCTCGCGGGCGCCCCAGACCGGCTACATCGTCACCGCCAACAACGACCCCTGGGGCTTCACCGCCGACGGCGACGTCGGCAACGACCCCTGGTACTACGGCACCTACTACGCACCTGGCTTTAGGGCCAGGCGGATCGAGGATCGCGTCAAGGAGCTGACGGCCGCCGGCGGCGTCGACGTCGCGGCGATGCAGGCGCTCCAGCTCGACGTCCACTCGCTCCTCGCCGACGCGATGATCCCGGTGATCGAGGACGCCTACGCCAACGTCGACAGCGACGACGCGCTCGCCGAGTTCCGCGATCGCCCCGACCTCGACGCGCTCGCCAAGCTGATCACCCAGGACTGGGACCGGCAGATGCGCCGCGACTCGGCCGGCGCGCTCGCCTTCCACGTCCTCATGCACCTCGCCGACGACGAGGCGCTCCGCGACGACCTCGAGCTCCTCTACGAGGAGATCCTCGGCGCCGCGCCTGTCTTCATGGTCAAGTTCGGGATGCTCGCCTACACAGGCGCCTACGCCGGCGGCGACGCGGTGCTCGAGGAGGGCCGCGACCGCCTCGTCCTCCAGGCGCTCGACCGCACGGCGCAGTGGCTGACCGCTGAGTTCGGCGGCGTCGACCCGGCCGGCTACACCTGGGGGACGCGCCACGGCGCCCACTTCCGCAACCCCTACGGCGGCGATCTCGACGGCGGCTGGGTGGCGGTCGACGGCGGCGAGGACACTGTCAACGTCTCGTCGTCGCGCTTCCTCGAGTCGAGCGGCGAGATCGGTGCGGTGTCGCCGATCGCCGATCGCTTCGACTCGCACGACGGCCCGGTCTTCCGCGTCGTCACCGAGTTCATGGAGGACGGGACGCCGGTCGCCTACATGAACTTCCCGCGGGGCAACAGCGGCGAGCCGTCGAGCCCGCACTGGGGCGACACGCTGAGCGACTGGGTCGAGGGCGTCTACCGCCGCGTGCCCTTCGCCGCCGACGAGGTCGACGCGGCGACCGAGGCGACGATCGTCCTCAAGCCCGACGAGGGCTAGCCTCGGCGGTCGCGATCGGGGCCGACGGAGATCGAGGCCCGCGGCGTGTGAGCGCCGCGGGCCTCGCCGCGTCTCGGCGCGCGCGTCGCGGTCGGACGCGAGCGCGGGCGCGGCGTGGTGGTGGGAGTTGGGGGACACGGACCCCTCTCATGTGTCTGTTTGGACATGCAAATGTCGCAGAGTTGAGACGCGCCGCGTGAGGTGAGGAAGATCCTCACGACGCGTCGTTCTGCGAGAACTGCAGAGGCGCGGTCGCGTCGACGCGAGGCTCGTCTGCGCACAGCGGCCGTCGCCTCGCTCGCGGCGGCGTGACGAACCTCGTTCGTCCGAACTGCCACCAAAGTGGCGCCATTCGCCTATGTGCATATTCACCCGCGAGCGGGCGTAGGTGCGCAGATAGCCGCGTTTTGCGGGCTCTTTCGAACGTTGACACCTGCGGATGAACGACTCGAAGATGGCCCCGCTCGAGCACCGAGGGCGCGGATAGAAGCGCGCCGCGGGCCCGCGCGGTCGGTGTGATGATCAGCGAAGCCCTGATTTTCCTGAAGAACCACCTGAATGGGCACCTCAGCGCCCAGTCAGGCTTGAGTCTTGGGGAGATCGAGGATCGCGTGGTCTTCCTCGACGGCGAGAAGCTCGACCCGATCTCCTTCAAGCTCGGCGCCGTCACCTGCCTGATGATCAACGTCGAGGAGGAGAAGGTGCTGCGCGCGGCGGACCCCTACGTCCGCGTCGCCGCCGACGGCACCCACCGGCGCGTCCAGCCCGACATCCGCATCAACCTCTACGTGCTCTTCGTCGCCCGCTTCAGCCAGTACGAGCAGGGCCTCAGCTACCTCAGCCGGATCATCGAGCACTTCCAGGCCCACCGGGTCTTCGATCACAGCAACGCGCCGGAGCTCAGCGAGCGGATCGAGCGCCTGATCATGGAGCTGACGACCCAGAGCTTCGCCGAGCAGAACGAGATCTGGAACGCGCTGCGGACCACCTACCACCCGTCGATGCTCTACCGCGTGCGGATGGTCGTGATCCGTGAGGACGTCGCCGTGACGACGCCAGGGGTCGGCGACAAGGAGATGGCGGTCAACCCATGAGGTACGTCCCGCTCGTCGCCCTGCGCCTGCGCCACCCGTACTACGCGGATGAGCGCTGCCCGGACTTCGAGGTCCGGCTGAGCCCGAGCGGGCGGCGGGTCGTCGAGCGCCACCGCCTCATCGTCCGACCGACGACCGACGGCGTCGTCCTGATCACGGCCGTCGACGGCGACGGCGTGCCGCCGATCGAGCTCGCCGACGACGCGCCGATCAGCCTCGAGCTGGCGCTGCGAAACCCCGACTTCTCGCGCTTCACGGACCTCAGCGCCTTCGCTGGCAACGCCGCGCCGCGCCTGGTCAACGCCGACGCGCCGACGGGCGGCGAGCTGACGCTCGGCGAGCGCGAGGCCTGGGGCGGCGAGTCGCTGCGCGTGCAGGAGGGGGCAGGGGAGGAGCGCTTCGTTCTCGCCGGTCGCCCGCGCCCTGGCGTCGAGCTCGCCTCCTTCATCGTCGAGGGCGACCCCGGCGTCAGCGTCAGCGCCTATGACCCGGCGACGCGCGCCCTGACCCTCGACTGCGCCGGCGCGCAGGCGGGCGCGAGCGCGGCGGTCCGCTACCCGATCGCGCCGTCGCTGCCCCGCGGCGTCTTCGCCGAGGTGGAGCTCCGCGGGGTCGGCTCAGCGTGGCTGGCCGAAGGGCCCGCCGAGTACACGATCACCTTCGCCGCCAAGCAGACCCGCTGGATCTACTACGTCGTCACCGACGTCGACGCCGGTGACTTCGCGATCGTCGACGCGGCGGGCGACGAGCCGACGCTGGTCTTCAGCGAGGTCAACCGCCGCGATCTCGGCGCGGAGCCGGACGCCGCGGACCCGCAGGCGGAGGCCCTCGCGGCGACCTACCCGAGCGCTCGGCGCCTGCGCTTCACCTCGGACGCGGCGATCGCCTGCAGCGCGACGCCGCGGCGCGGGCTCGAGCTCCGCCTCGACGGCGAGCGCCTCCCCTTCGCCCTGCCGAACCCGCCGCTTCGCAACTTCACGTCCCGCGAGATCGTCGTCGATCAAGTCCCTCAGCGACAGGAGTCGCTGTTCCGCGTTGTCAAGCATCTGACCACATCTTTGCACCCCAACGGATAGAGCCCAGACCATGCCGAGCTATCGAACTCCCGGAGTCTATGTAGAAGAGATCTCAACCCTGCCGCCCTCGGTCGCCGAGGTGTCGACCGCCGTCCCGGCGTTCTTCGGCTACACCGAGCGCGGCTCCGGGATCGCCCGGGTGAGCACGCTCCTCGAGTTCGAGGAGGCGTTCGGCGGCCCGCAGAAGAGCGAGTACGAGGTCAAGACGCGCCCCGAGAACGCGGACGACGCCTCCGGGCCGCGGGTCATCGACTCGATCCGCCGCAAGGAGCCGCAGAACCCGAGCTCGAGCCTCTACTACGCGCTCAGCCACTACTTCGCCAACGGCGGCGGGAGCTGCTACGTGGTCTCGGTCGGCGCCTTCGGCGAGCTGCCGCAGGCCGCCCACTTCACCGACGGCCTCAGCCTCCTGGCCAAGGAGGACGAGCCGACCCTGCTGATCCTCACCGACGCCGTCAACCTCGACTCGGCCGGCTACTACACGGTCGCCCAGGCGGCGCTCGCCCAGTGCGCCAAGCTCGGCGATCGGTTCACGATCCTCGACGTCAAGGACGGCGACGTCGAGGCCTTCCGCGGCCCGGCGGGCGTCGGCGCCAACAACCTGAAGTACGGCGCCGCCTACCACCCCTACCTGCAGACGACCCTCACCCGCCGCTACGACGAGGGCGGCGTGACCATCGTCGGCTCGGACGGCGGCGGCGCCCAGACATCGAGCCTGACCTTCGGTGCAGACGGCGTCGTCGTCACCTTCACGGGCGGAGGCGCCGCGCCGCAGGCGAAGTTCACCCTGGGCGACGCCAACCTCGACCTCGCGATCGCCGTCGATGGGGCGACCAACCAGCTCACGGTCGGCAACGTCCGCGACCGCACGGGCGCCGACGTGGCGGCCGCCTGGACCGCGTGGAAGGCCGAGAACGACGCCGCTGGCTTCGAGGTCGCGGCGGCCGGCGACGGCAGCGGGGCGATCGACACGCTCGGCTCGAACTTCAACAGCCTCGTCGCCGCCGAGGGCGGCGGCGCGAGCTCGACGACCCTCGCCGCGATCAAGGCGGGCGCGAGCCCGGAGACGGCGCTCTACAACAGCATCCGCACCGCCCTCGCGGCCGAGCGCGTCGTCCTCGCGCCGAGCGCGGCGATCGCCGGCGTCTACGCCGAGGTCGACCGCACCCGCGGTGTCTGGAAGGCGCCGGCGAACGTCAGCGTCTCGTCGGTGATCGGCCCGGTCGCCAAGATCAACAACGACGAGCAGGACCGCCTCAACGTCGACGCGACCGGCGGCAAGTCGATCAACGCGATCCGGGCCTTCGCCGGCAAGGGCACCCTCGTCTGGGGCGCGCGCACGCTCGCCGGCAACGACAACGAGTGGCGCTACGTCCCGGTCCGCCGCCTCTTCATCACCGTCGAGGAGTCGGTGCAGAAGGCGACCGCGTTCGCGGTCTTCGAGCCCAACGACTCGACGACCTGGCTCAAGGTCAAGGGCATGGTCGAGAGCTACCTCTACGGCCTCTGGGAGCAGGGGGCGCTCGCCGGCTCGTCGCCGGACGCCGCCTACTTCGTCAACGTCGGCCTCGGCAAGACGATGACCCCGCAGGACGTCCTCGAGGGGCGCATGAACGTCGAGATCGGCCTCGCCGCCGTCCGCCCGGCGGAGTTCATCATCCTCCGCTTCTCCCACAAGCTCCAAGAGGCCTAGCCCGGCTAGAGAGCAGTCACCCAACTCGCAAGGCAACAGGTCATGGCAACTTCAAGCGCAGATATCAAGCAGAGCTATCCGCTCCCCGTCTACAACTACAAGGTCGAGATCGACGGCGAGGCGGTCGCCTTCTCCGAGGTCTCGGGGCTCTCGGTCGGCTTCGAGACGACCACCTACAAGGAGAGCCCGACGGCGAGCGGCCAGGTCGGTCCGACGATCATCCACATGCCGGCGCAGCGCACCGCGGTCAACGTCAGCCTGCGCAAGGGGCTGGTCCGCGGCACCAGCATCCGCGTCCTCTACAACTGGATCAGCACGACCACGATCAACCAGATCCAGAAGAAGGACATCTACGTCCGCCTCCTCGACGAGGCCGGCGACGCGGTGATCAGCTGGAAGGTCTTCAACGCCTTCCCGACCAAGCTCGACGCGCCCTCGTTCGACGCCAACTCGAACGACGTCGCCGTCGAGTCGATGGAGCTGATGGCCGATCGCGTGACGATCGAGGAGGCCTAAGACGATGGCCGTGTCGACGGCAACGCAGCGATCTCGCTACCCGGTGATGGCCTACAATTTCAGGGTCACCGTCGGGTCGAGCACCGCGAGCTTCGCCGAGGTCTCGGGGCTCAAGCGCGAGTTTGAGACCGTGACCTACCGCCACGGCCTGTCGTTTCGCGAGGGCGAGGACATCACCAAGTACTACCTCGCCAAGTACGAGCCGATCACGCTGCGCCGCGGGGTCTTCCGCGGCGCGGCGTCGCTCTACGACTGGGTCGACGCCAAGGAGGACACGGCGATCACGATCGCCCTGTGCGACGAGCTCGGCTACGCGGTCATCGAGTGGAAGATCGAGCGCGCCGTGGTCAAGAAGATCGACGCGCCGAGCTTCGACGCCAAGGCCGGCGAGGTCGCGGTCGACTCCATCGAGGTCATGGCCGCGGGGATCTCGATCCGCGAGCTCCCCGAGGTCGCGGTCGACGACGGCGCGGCCTGAGAGGACGGCGATGGCCTACGAAGATCTAGTCCTAGGGTTCCGCTTCGGCGTCTTCTTCTTCGTCGGCGGCGTCGTCCCCAACCCGCTCGACATCCGCTTCCAGCGGGTCTCGGGCCTCGGCGCCCAGGTCAACACCATCGATCACAAGGAGGGCGGGCAGAACGTCTTCACGCACAAGCTCCCCGACGGGATCACCCACGAGAACATCGTCTTCGAGCGCGGCATGGTCGTCGGCTCGCCGCTCAACATCGAGTTCAACCTCGCGCTCTCGTTCTACACGATGACCCCGTCGAACGTCCTGATCATGCTCTTCAACGAGGACACGATCCCGATCGGCGGCTGGCTGTGCATCAAGGCCTACCCGGTGCGCTGGTCGACCTCCGACCTCAACGCGGGCGAGAGCAGCGTCGTCATCGACACCTTCGAGCTCGCCTACCAACGCCTGACCTTCCTGCGAGTCTGAGATGCCCGTCGAGATCAAGGAGCTGGTGATCCGCGCGGTGGTGGTCAAGAGCACCGCCGGCAAGAAGGAGACGATCTCGCGCGCCGCCGAGGCCGGCAAGGTGATGAAGAGCAACGACCTCCAGGACCCGGTGATCGCCGAGTGCGTCGCCGAGGTGATGCGCCTGCTCCGGCAGGAGAGGGAGCGCTAGCGTGGGACTGCTCTCGAAATTCAAGCTCCAGCGCCTGACGATCTACGCCTGGTCGGCGCGCGCGCGCAGCGGGATCACGTTCGACAAGTTCACGGTCCAGTACAACCCGAGCTCGCTCCAGATGAGCCACCAGAACGTCTTCGAGGAGCTCCAGGGGATCAACACAAGCGGCCGCGAGGCCCGCTACTCGTACTCGCGCTCGGAGACCCTGAGCGTCGACCTCGTGATCGACGGCAGCGGCGTCAGCGACTTCGCCCTGACCAAGCTCCTCGGGCTCGGGGCCGACAGCGTCACCGACCAGGTCGACAACTTCTTGAAGCTCTGCTTCTACATGAACGGCGAGATCCA
>JAGQIT010001408.1 GCA_020431135.1 Myxococcales bacterium
TCTCGACGTCGATGATGGCGTCGTCCACCACCTCGCCGACGGCGATCACGAGGCCCGCGAGCACCATGGTGTCGAAGGTGGTGCCCATGGCGGTGAGCACCAGCACCGCGGTGAGGATCGAGAAGGGGATGGCGGTCGCGCTGATGAGGGCGGCGCGCAGATCGGCCTCGAAGAGCAGCAGCACCAGCACCACCAGGGCGACGCCGATGCCCATGGCCCGGCGCAGGTTGTCGAGGGCCCGCTCGACGAAGGTGGCGGGACGGAAGATGGTCGGGTCGACCACCATGTCGGTCAGGGCCGGGGCCAGGGCCTCCAGCTCGGCCTCGACGGCGTGGGTCACCTGCAGGGTGTTGCCCCAGGGCTGCTTCTCGACGATGAGCAGGATGCCCGGGCCGTCGTTGATCACGCCGTCGCCGATCAGCGGCGGGTGCCCCTCGACGACGTCAGCGACGTCCCGGAGGCGCAGCGCCGCGCCCCCTCGGAACACCAGCGGCGCGTCGCCGAGGCTGTCGGCGTCGACCGCCGCCGCGATGTGGCTCACCGCGAGGCGCTGGTTGGGGCCGTCGACGAAGCCGCCGGAGATCGGGCTGATCGCGGCCTGGACCGCGCGGGTGATGTCGGCGATCGCGACCCCGGCGGCCCGCAGTCGATCGGGATCCACCTGGACCTGGAGCTCGCGGCGCCGCTCGCCCCACACCGCGACGTTGGCGACCCCGGGGATGCCCATGAGCCGCGGCCGAATCGTCCAGCGCGCGAGGTCGCTGAGGTCGAGCGGCGACATCGCGTCGGAGCGCAGGCCGATCTTCAGGATCCGGCTCGTCGAGCTCGTCGGCGACAGGATCACCGGCGCGCTGGCCAGGGTCGGCAGCCGCGGCGCCGCGAGGCTCACCCGCTCCTGGACGAGCTGACGCGCGCGGAAGGGATCCGTACCTGGCTCGAAGAGCACGATCACCGAAGACAGCCCGAGCACCGACTTCGAGCGCAGCGTCGTCGACATCGGCAGGCCGATCAGCGACTCCTCCAGCGGCCGGCTCACCAGGGTCTCGACCTCGAGGCTCGACAGCCCCTGCGCCTCGGTCTGGATCTCGACCCACGGCGGGGCGAGCTCCGGGAACGCGTCGATGCGGGCGCTCCTCGCCAGGTCGACGCCGAGAACCATCGCCACGACGGCGAGCACGAGGACGACGACCCGGTGGCGCAGACAGGCGCGGAGGATCGCCCGGATCAATGCTTCACCCCGAACTCCGCGCCGAGGAGCTCGACGGCCCCGACCGCGACGACGCAGGCCCCCTCCGGCGGACCCCGGCGCAGCCGCACGCGGTCGTCCCCGCCGAGGGCAACCTCCACGCGGATACGCCGGAAGAGCGGCGCTTCATCGCAGCCGTACACCCACGCGCCGCCGTCGGCGTCGAGGACCACCGCGGAGCGCGGGACCTCGAGCAGCGGCTCGTCGCCGGCGTAGGTGAGGGTCGCCAACACGCGCTCGCCGGGGCGCCGCAGGGGAGCCGCAGGGTCGAGCGCGTAGAACAGATCGACGGTGGCGGCGACGGGGTCCGCGGACGGCGGCGCCTCGATCGGCGTCGCGGTGAAGCGCTCGCCCTCGCCTCCGAGTCGGCTCACCGCGACCGCGGCCGCGACGTCGAGTCGGTCGAGGTCTCCGGGGATGACCGGCACGCGGACCCAGAGCCCAGCAGC
>JAGQIT010001409.1 GCA_020431135.1 Myxococcales bacterium
GAGGCGTGGGGCCGCGGGGCGCGGCAGGTGTAGACCGCGGCGGGCGGCACGTTGGCGACGATCAGCTTGCGCTCGAGGTCCCCGAAGTGCGGCTCGAGGTAGCGGCGGATGTTGAAGCGGTAGACGCCGCGGGCCGAGCTCCAGACGAAGACGCGGGCGTGGAAGTAGGCGTATTGGATGTAGACGCCGGCGGGATCGAGGGTCGAGGTGACCGCCCGGACGACGCCGTCGCGGATCTCGGGGGCGAGGAGGCTCATGCCGAGCGACGAGATCACGACGTCGACCGGATCGTCGCAGCCGTGGGCCGGCAGGAGGCTGTCGATGTCCGTCGCCGAGCCGTGGATGAAGTGCAGGCGCGGATCGACGATCGCCCGCGACGCGGTCTCGACGAGCTTCTCGTCGATCTCGATCGAGAAGATCCGCGCGTCGGGGGCGGCCTCCCGGAGGATCGCTCGCGTGACGGTGCCGATCCCGGGGCCGAGCTCGACGATCGTGCGCGCCCGCTTGAGCTCGGCGTGGTGGGTCAGCGCGTTCACCAGGAAGCGCTGGCTCGGGAGCAGCGACGCGGTCTGGTCCCAGGTCTTGAGGCCGCTCGAGAGGAAGCGCCAGACTGCGCCGAGTTCGTCGTTTCTGGTGGTCATAGACGCGCCGCGGGAGGATACCCGATCGTCGCCGAGCGCGCCGTCGCGGCCTACGCGCTGACGCACGGGGGGACCGCGGGCGAGGACCGGGAGGACGTCGGCGTGGCCGGCTGGGGTGCGCTTGAACGCCGCGGAGGGGCGCGCGCCGTGTCGACCGCGGCCGCGGCCTGCTACGGTGGTCCCGGCCGGTGGCAGACGCGCGTGAGATAGGTCCTCGGCGCCCGCGGACGCGGGTGCTCCCGGCCCGGGGCAGGGCGCTGATCAGCGCCGACCTCCACGGCAACTTCGCCGACTTCGAGGCGCTGCGCCGGCGCTTCGAGGCGCTGCGCGCCGGCGGCGACGAGGTCCATTGGGTGCTCCTCGGCGATCTCGTCCACGGCCCGAGCCCCGCCGCCAGGGCCCGCCGTCCGGCGCTCTTCGACTACGACGACGCCTCGCCAGAGCTCGTCGAGGCCGTCCTCGAGCTCCGGCGCCGGCACCCGGACAACGTCCACGTTCTCCTCGGCAACCACGACCACGGCCACGTCGGCGGCGTCCACACCCAGAAGTTCTACGACGACGAGGTCGTCACCCTCGAGATCCGCTGCACCCGCGCCCAGCGGGCGGCGATCCGCGAGCTCTTCGGCGAGGCGCTGCTCTCGGCGATCGCCCCCTGCGGGCTCCTCCTCGCCCACGGCTGTCCCGACGACCATATTCGCAGGTACGCCGACCTCGATGACGTCGACCTCCGCTTCGAGGCCAACGACCCCTACCACCGCCACCTCCTCGCCACCTTCACCCGCTCCTACGGCCAGCGCGCCGAGGTCACGCGCCGGCTCCTCGCGCAGATCTCCGAGGACGTCGCGCCGGTGCAGGTGATGGTCCACGGCCACGACGTCGACGAGGACGGCTGGTACTCGGAGAGCGAGCACCAGCTCTCGGCGGTGATCTTCGGGGCGCCGCCGGCCGCCAAGCGCTACCTCGAGGTCGACCTCAGCGCCCGCTATGCCGGCGCCTCGGCGCTCCGCGAGGGGATCGAGCTCCGCAGGATCCACGGCGGCGACCCTGAGACCGCCGGCGGCTAGCGGCCTGCCGTGAGAGTCCCGTGGCCTGGCGCCGCAGCTGCTAGCCCCGGCGAGGTCGCCCGCTCGGTACCTCGTGACGTCCCCACGCCGGGGCGAGATCGGGCAAGATCGCGCGTGCTCAAGGAGGAGCGACATGGCCAGGACGAAGCGCGCGAGCTCGAGGACGACAGGAACGAAGACGACGGCGGCGACGGAGGTGATGGCGACGATGCCTGCGGCGAAGAAGAAGACCGCGGCGAAGAAGAACGCGACGAAGAAGACGGCGACGAAGAAGACCGCGGAGAAGAAGACGGCGGCGAAGAAGACGGCGACGACGACGGCGAAGAAGGAGAAGGCGACGAAGACGAAGGCGACGGC
>JAGQIT010001410.1 GCA_020431135.1 Myxococcales bacterium
GGTGTTGGCGGTCGGCGGCGGCGGGCACAGCTCGTCGGTCTGGCCGTGGCTCATGGCCGCGACGAACTTGCCGGGGCCCGCCTCCTTGTCGCAGGCGCGCCAGTTGGTGTGCGACTTGAGGTCGGTGTTCTTGCCGTTCGAGCCGCAGACGTGCCAGCCCGCCGCGCAGGCGTCGGCCGGGACGTCGCAGATCTCGCCGTCGTCGCCGCAGGCCTTGCCCGTCGGCTTGTCGCGGAGGCTCTTGACTCCCTGCCAGGTGGCGACGCAGCCGGCGATGCGCTTGTGCTTCTTGAGGTCGGCGAAGCCCTCGCGCTGGCCGTCGGCGCAGCCGGCGATCTCGGGCGCGACCTTCTCGCTCTCTTCGAACTTGACGCCCTGGAGGGACTTCGGCGGGTCCTTGAATTCCTCGTCGTAGCCGCCGACGTTCGGCCCCGGGCCGCAGACGCAGCCGCTCTGCGCGAGCAGCGACGCGACGAACGGGAGGGCCAGAAGCTTGGTCCAAGTGGAAGCGGAAACCATAGGGCCCGGAGGATAGGGGACATTTGGCCGCGGGCCTAGTCCCCTGCAATTCTTTCGCGCGCTTCGCGCCCAGGCCCTCGTGCGACCCAAAGAACAGGCGTCTCGCGGCGGCGATCGGGGCGAGAACGCCGGGGGTTCTCGTCTGTCTGCGCGATCGCAGCGGCGGGCGCTCACGCGCGGCGCCGCGGCCCGTGAAAAGCCCGTGAAGCTACACGCGAGCGCGGCTCATGCTCGTCGTTCCCTTGAACGTGCGTCGTTGGTGCCGTTGATGCCGTTGGGTGAGGTCTGGCGTCGGTGCGATGCGCTGCGCGGCGGTGGGTCTCTGCGAGTCGCAACCTGCGTCGTGTGCTCGCGTCTCGCCGCTGTGCCGATGGCGAGTGAGCGCGCCCAAGACACTCGGACTTCCTAGGACTCGCGGTGCGGCTCGGCGCCGCGTCGACGCGATCCGAGCGGCCGAGAGCCGAGAGCCGAGCGGCCGAGAGCCGAGAGCCGAGCGGCCGAGACCCGAGACCCGAGACCCGAGACGAAGATCGGCGCGCGAACCCAGCGGACCTTCGCCGCGTCGCTACGGCTCGTCGCCCTCGTCGATCCGCGCCAGCGCCTGCTCGGTCGCGCGGCGATGCGGCCGCGACAGCAGGTAGGCGACGCCGACGCTGAGGAAGAAGAGGATGATCATCGGCACGGCCATCATCATCTGGGAGACCGGCTCCGGCGGGGTCAGGAACGCGGCGATGACGAACATGATGACCACCGCGAACTTCCAGAAGCGCAGCAGCGTCATGTGATCGATGACGCCGGCGGCGGCGAGGAAGGCGGCGAGGAGCGGGAACTCAAAGACCGAGCCGAAGGCGACGAGGATCTTCGTCGTGTCGCGGATGTAGTCGTTGAGCGTGAGGTTGTAGATGACCGGGGTGTCGGCCGAGGCCGACTGCGTGTAGCCGAAGAGCCACTGGATGGTCCACGGCAGCACGAGCAGGTAGCAGAAGCTCGCGCCGGCGAGGAACATCAGGACGCTCGACATCACGAAGGGGATCGCGAAGCGCTTCTCGCGTTTGTAGAGCCCCGGCGACACGAACATCCACAGCTGCCAGAAGATCACCGGCGTCGCCACGAAGATGCCGCCCGCGACCGCGACCCGGACGTCGGTGATGAAGGCGTCCATCATCGCCAGGACCTGGAGCTGCGGCTCGCCCTTGAGGCCGGCCTCGCGCCAGGCGTCGTGCAGCGGCAGGGCGAGGAACTCGCGGATCTCGGTGGCGTAGATGAAGCAGAGGACGAAGCCGCCGACGACCGCGAGCGCCGACTTCATCAGCGCCGAGCGGAGCTCGCCGAGGTGGTCCCAAAAGGACATGGGCTCATCGCCCTCAGGCCCCTCGGCGAGGCCGTCGTGGCCGTTCTCGTCTTCTTCCGGGGTGCTCATCGACTGCTCGTGTGGAGGCTTCGGCGGCGCGGGAGGGGGCCGCTAGGCCGCGCCGCGCTCGTTCGGGTTGTCGCCGTCGTCGCCGGTCGGGGCCGGCGGGCGCTTGGTCGGCGGCGCGGACGGGCGGACGCCTACGGGGCCTGGGGCAGGGCGCGCGGCGTCGTCGTCGGCCTCGGCGGAGGTCGAGGCGATCGCCGGGGCTTCGCCGGCGGCCTCGGCCTCCTTTTGCGCGCTGTCCTTGGCGATGCGCTCCTCCTCGCGGGCGAGGCGAACGAGGCGCTGCTCGGCCATCCGCGCCTCGAGGCGCGCCTTGGCGAGCTCGCGTCGGGCCGCGCCCTGGGCCTGCGCGAGCTGGGCCTTGGTCCCCTGGTAGGCGTCGCGGATCTCGTCGAAGGGCTCGCGGAGCTCCTCGGCCTCCATCACCTGCGCGCGGAAGTCCTCGGCCGTCCGGCGCAGCGAGCCGTAGACCCGCGCGACGCTCTTGATCATCCCTGGCAGCTCCTTCGGCGAGAAGAGCAGGAGGATCACGACCCCGACCAGCAGGATCTCGGTGAGG
>JAGQIT010001411.1 GCA_020431135.1 Myxococcales bacterium
CACCCAGTACTGGTAGTAGTCGAAGGGCGAGACGCGCTCGGGGTCGAGCCAGACGGCGCCGCGCTCGGTCTTGCCCATCTTCTTGCCGTCGGCGGTGGTCAGCAGCGGCAGGGTCAGGCCGAAGGCCGCGCCCGACTGCTCCTCCTCGCTCATCACCCGCCGGATCAGCTCGACGCCGGCGACGATGTTCCCCCACTGATCGCTGCCGCCGAGCTGGAGCGTGCAGCCGTAGCTCTTGTAGAGCTGGAGGAAGTCGTAGGCCTGGAGGAGCTGGTAGTTGAACTCGAGGAACGACAGCGGGATCTCGGCGTCGAGGCGGTCGCGGTAGGTCTTCACCGCGATCATCCGGTTGACCGTGAAGTGGCGGCCGATGTCGCGGAGGAACTCGATGTAGCGCAGGCCCGTCAGCCAGTCGCGGTTGTCGAGGAAGAGCGCGTCGTTGTCGGCGCCCGCGTCGGTCGTCAGCAGCTTGGCGAACTGCGCCCTGATCCCCTCGCCGTTGGCGGTGATCGCCTCCGGGCTGAGGATCTTGCGCATCTCGGTCTTGCCCGAGGGATCGCCGATCATCGCCGTGCCGGCGCCGAGGATGGCGATCGGCCGGTGGCCGTGGCGCTGGAGGAGGCGCATCGCCATGAGCTGGACGAGCGACCCGGCGTGGAGCGACGACGCCGTCGGATCGAAGCCGATATAGAAGGTGACCATGCCGGCGGCGAAGGCCGCGTCGATCGCCTCGATGTCGGAGGCGGTGTCGAAGTAGCCGCGCTCGAGCAGGGCGCGGAGCGCCGCTGACTTCGGGGCGTAGTCCGGGGCTTGGTTCGGCATGGGCGCGAGGATAGGCCCATCGGCGGCGGCGGTCGACCCGTGCTAGCGGTCGGCGTCCGCGGGCGCGGGGCCGTCGGCGAGCGCCTCGAGGTGGCGGCGGTGGGCCGCGTCGGCCTCCTCGATCGCCGCGAGCTGGCGGGCGAGATCGCGGCGCAGGCGGTCGTGGAGGTCCTGCTCGCGCAGGAGCTGATCGGCGAGCTGGATCGCCACGAGGGCGAGCGCCCGCGTCGGGTTGCCGCGGCGATCGCCGGTGAGCTCGCGGACCTGGGCGTCGACGAGGGCGGCGAGCTGGGCGATGTACTCGGGCCCCTCGTCGCTGCGGATCGCCAGGCGCTGGCCGGCGACCTCGACGTCGACCGTGCGCTTCACTGACCCTGCGCTTCGGCGAGGCGGTCGGCCTCGTCGCTCGCCCGCAGGGCGTCGATGACGTCGTCGATCCCGCCGTTCATGAAGTCGGTGATGCCGTGGCGCGTGAGGCCGATCCGGTGGTCGCTGATCCGATCCTGCGGGAAGTTGTAGGTGCGGATCTTCTCCGAGCGATCGCCGGTGCCGATCTGGCCGCGGCGCTCGGCCGCGCGCTCGCTCTGGTACTTCTGGATCTCGAGGTCGAGGAGGCGCGACCGCAGCAGGCGCATGGCGATCTCGCGGTTCTTGACCTGCGACTTCTCCTGCCGGCAGTGGACGGCCATCCCCGAGGGGATGTGGGTGATCCGCACCGCCGAGTCGGTCGTGTTGACGTGCTGACCGCCGGCGCCGCTCGCCCGCATCGTCTGGATCTCGAGGTCCTTGGGGTTGATCTCGACGTCGATGTCCTCGGCCTCGGGCATCACCGCGACGGTCGCCGTCGACGTGTGGATCCGCCCCTGCGACTCGGTCGCCGGCACGCGCTGGACCCGGTGGACGCCGCTCTCGAACTTGAGGAAGGCGTAGACGTCCTTGCCGCGGATCGTCCCGGTGACCTCCTTGACCCCGCCGGCGCTCGCGTCGGAGACGTTCATCGGCTCGACGGTCCAGCCCTTGCCTTCGGCGAAGCGGTTGTACATCCGCCAGAGCTCGGCGGCGAAGAGGGCCGCCTCCTCGCCGCCGGCGCC
>JAGQIT010001412.1 GCA_020431135.1 Myxococcales bacterium
CGCGGCCTCCCCAGACCGCGGCTCCCGGCGCACGTGCGCGGACAGGTTCGGCTCCATCGGCGGCGAGACGATCGCGAGGGCGGCCTCCCCAGACCGCGGCTCGTGGGCGCTCGCCGCCGGCGAAGCGAGAAGATCCGAGGGTGAGCGGCGCCTCCCCACGGTCGCCACTGGGCCCTCGGCGGCCAGCAGCGCGCCTCCCCAGCGCGCGTCGGCCGGGTGAGACGCGGGGTTCAAGGCTTGCTTGGTCGAGCGTCGCACCGCCCTCTGTATGAGCAACGCCCGTGCCAACTCGAGATGGGCTCTGCGCGCCCGAATTCCGCGGGTGCACGCCCGTGTGCGCGCGGATTCGACCTGTGCGCACGCACGGCGCGGCCACCCGTGTGCGCACACACAGGTGCACGGCGCGAACGCGCGCCCGACGGGTGGTCGCAGCGGCTGTTCACCCGCGCAGGGTGCTAGGATCGGTCAAGGTGGCTGATTGGTGGGGGTGGACGGCGTTTTGGAGGGCTATCCCAGCTCTCCTCCTCGTCGCGCTCGCGCCCTCCTCGGCGTCGGCGCTGCGCGGCGCGCTCGTCCAGCCGCCCGCGCCCCGCTTCGAGCGCATCGACATGCTCCACGACTTCCCGCAGGGATCGGTCTACGGGATCACCGAGCGCGGTGACGGCTACCTCTGGCTGACGACCCTCGACGGCCTCGTGCGCTTCGACGGACTGCGCAGCCGCGTCTTCGATCGGACGACGGCCCCGGAGCTGCCGACGACGCGCTTCACCGCCCTCTACGCCCACCGGCCGACGGGTGATCTGTGGATCGGCACCGAGGACGGGCGCCTGATCCTCGGGCGAGGCGGCCGCTTCGAGGTCTTCCTCGACGTCGATTCGACGCTCGGGGCGGTCGTCGGCATCGAGGTCAGCGACGCCGGCGATCGGGTCTTCGTCTTCCACTATGGCGGCCTGTCGGAGTACGCGGTCGTCGACGGCGACGCGACCGAGCTCCGCCTCGTCGGCGCGACGTGGCGCGGCATGGGGATCTACGGGTGCGCCGCGCTGATCGCCGGCGGCACGCTGCGGTGGGTGAGCGGGGGGGAGGTCCGCGAGACGACGCTGCCGCTCGAACTCGTCGAGCGCCCGCGGATCGCCTGTCGCGGCGACGGGGAGGGGGTCCTCTGGCTGCGCGCCGCGGGCACCCACGTCTGGCGCGTGGAGGGCGAGGCGATGGCGATCGACGGGCGCGAGGGGCGGATCCCAGAGGACGCGCTCCCGCTCGCGGAGGACGGCGACGGCGGCCTGTGGCTCCGCTTTCGCGGGGCGCCGCGCCTCGGTCGCCTCGACGCGCGGGGCCAGGTCATCCGCTACGACGAGCGCTTCGGGGTCGATCCCCTCGGCGATCCGATCACGTTCCATGAGGACCGCGAGGGCGGCCAGTGGATCGGCACGAGCATCGGCTTCTACCGCTACCTCGGCGACGCGATCGCCGGGCTCCGGCTCCGCGCCGACGAGGGCGGCGATCGGGTCGTCGCCTCGCACGTCGAGGCGGACGACGGGGCCCACTGGGTCGCCGCCCGCGACGGCAGCCTCGTCGAGCTCCGCGCCGACGGCGAGCTCGTCGAGTACACCGGCAGGGACGCCACCGGACGGGTGGTCCTCCTCCCCGAGCGCGTGCGCGTCGCCGCCGGCGATCTGGGGAGCGAGCCGCTCGGGCCCAGCGCGATCGGGGCGTTTGGCCGGGACCGCCGCGGGCAGATATGGATCGGCAGCGACCTCGGCCTCATGGTCGCGCGGGGCGACGGGGTGATCGAGCTCTACCGGACGAAGGGCGCGGGCGGCCCGATCGCCGCCGGCGTCAACGACATCCTCGTCGAGGGCGACGCGCTGTGGCTGTCGACGCAGGGCGTCGACCGCTTCGAGGGCGGCCGCGTGGTCCAGTCCTTCGGCCGCGACGAGGGGATCGGGACCAACGTCAAGGCGCTCCTTCGCGATCGCCACGGCGACCTGTGGGCGGCGACCAACGCCGGCGTCCTCCGCCAGGACGGCGCGCGCTTCACCGCGGTCGCGGGGCTCGGGGCGGAGCTCGGGCAGGTGCGGGCGCTCCACGAGGACGCCGACGGTCGGATCTGGGTCGGGACCTACGACCGCGGCCTCTATCGCCGCGAACCGGACGGACGCGTCGCCCACATCGGCGCCGAGGAGGGCCTCCGCGGTGCCTTCACCCTCCACTTCGACCGCCGCGGGCTCCTGTGGATGACCTCGAACCGCGGGCTCGTGCGGGCCCGCGTCGACGAGGTCGAGGAGGCCTTCCGCGGCGAGCGCGACCGGATCCACACGGTGCTCTACGACGAGTCCGCCGGGCTCCCGGCCTCGGAGTGCAACGGCGGCTTCGGCAACGCGGCCTACCCCTGCGAGGGCGACGCCTGGTGCGTGCACACGATGGGAGGCGTCGGCGTCGCGCGCGTCGACGAGGTCCGGATCATCAGCTCGCCGCCGGTCACGGTGATCGAGGAGGTCCGGGTCGACGGCGAGCGCCGCCTCTTCGCCGACGATCGCGTGACCCTCGGACCGGACGAGAGCGACGTGATCATCCGCTACACCGGCGTCACCTTCGAGGGCGCCGCCGCGGTCACCTTCCGCTATCGCCTCAAGGGTCACGCCGACCGCTGGACCGACGGCGAGACCCGGCGCGAGGCCCAGTTCAACGACCTCCTCCCCGGCGACTACGTCTTCGAGGTCTACGCCGTCAGCCGCGAGGGGATCGCGAGCCCGACGTCGGCGCTGCTCACCGTCACCGTCGAGCCCGCGTGGTGGGAGCGCTCGTCGATCCGCGCGGTCGTCGGGCTCCTGCTGATCGTCCTCGGGGCGGCGGCGGTCCACGGGCGCCTGCGGCACGTCGTCCGTCGGCACCGGCGCAAGGAGGAGGAGCTGCGCGACGCCGCCGAGGAGCTCGAGGCCCGCGTGCGCGAGCGGACCGCTGTGCTCAAGGCCGAGGTCGTCGAGCGCCGCCGCGCCGAGGCGGCGGCGAAGAAGGCGAGCGCGGTCAAGAGCGCCTT
>JAGQIT010001413.1 GCA_020431135.1 Myxococcales bacterium
GGCTGCGGGTGCACGAGCGAGAGCAGCGGGGGCGGCCTGGTCTTCGGGCTCGGGCTCCTGGGGCTCGCGGGGCTGCTCCGGCGCCGGCGCTAGCCGGGAGCTCGGCTGCGACGACAGACACCGCCCGCCCGGCCCTGGCCGCGGCGGGCGGTCGCTCGTTTCGACGGAGGAGCGCCGCGCTGGTCGGCCGACCCCGCGGCTTGATACACACGGGAGGCGATGAGCTTCCACGAGATCATGCTGGAGTACTTCCGTGGCGAGCGCGTCGGGGCGCTCCTCTACGCGCTGCCGGCGGGGCTGCTCTTCGTCGGCCTCGCGGTGACGGCCCTCAAGGCGGAGCGCGGCGCCTTCGCCTGGGGGCTCGCGATCCCGACGGCGCTCGTCGGCGTTCTCCTCGTCGGCGTCGGCGCGACGATCGGCCTGCGCACGCCGGGGCAGGTCGCCGCGCTCGAGCGGGCCTACGCCGAGGATCCGGCGGCGATGGTCGCTGAGGAGCTGCCGCGGATGCGCAAGGTCAACGCCAACTGGCCGCGCCTCGTCGGCGTCTGGGCGGGCTTCGTGGTCATCGGCCTCGGCCTGCGCTTCGGCGCCCGCGCAGACTGGGCCCACGGCGTCGGTCCGGCGCTCGTTCTCATCGGCGCCTGCGGTCTCCTCATCGACGGCTTCGCCGAGCGCCGGGCGATCCCCTATACAGCCGCGCTCGAGGCCCTCGCGGCCGAGCAGGGCGTCGCCCTCGATCCGCCCGCGTAGGTCAGGTCGCAGGGACCCTCTGCCCACGGACGAGTGCCTGCGTGCCCTCGCGCCGTGGCGACCTCACCCCGGAGGAGCGGGGCCGATGCGCGCCCCGCCGTCGACGTCACTGGATCGTGATCGTCAGGGCGTCGACGGGGAAGCTCAGCGAGGCGTCGACAGGCGCGGCGCCGACGACCGCGCCGCCGCTCGCCTCGCACCAGCCCTCCTCCGCGTCCGGCTCGCAGTCGCAGGGCTCGTCGCCGCCGCAGTCGAGGGCCGCGCCGACGCGGACGCGGGCGATGAGCTCGCCGGCGTAGGCCGATGCCAGGAGGCACTCGGTGGGCTCCGGTGCAGGGACGCCGCAGAGCGCGTGGAAGCACTCGTAGGGCACCTCGGCCGGCGCGAAGGCGAGGCCGTCCCAGGGCGCCGCGGAGTAGCTGGCGCCGGGGTCGAGGCGCAGCGGCGGCGGGCTCTCCTGCGCGGGGTCGCAGGGGTCGTGGCCCGGGTTCTCGCCGAAGCTCCACGGGCACCAGAGGTCGAAGCTGCAGCGGCGGTACGTGTGGCAGAGGCCGCGCTCGTTGACGACGGCCGCGGTCTCCGCGTCGAGCAGGTCATAGGGGCGGGCGACGCGGTAGCCGGGCAGCTCCGGATCGAGGACCGCGACCTCGATGTAGACGGGCTCCGGCCGGCTGTTGACGATCGTCACGGCGAGCGGCGTCGCTTCGGGGCGGAAGTCCGGGCACTGCGGGGGATCCGGGAGCTCGCCCGTCGACGTGTCTTCGCTCGAGCTCGACGAATCGTCTGCTCCAGTCGTGGTCGTCGCGCCCGTATCGGCGCCCGGCGTCGGCCCGCAGGCGCCCGGCACGGCGAGCACGAGCACGAGCGCGACCTGCACGCGTCTTCGCCCGCTCACTCGGCGGTCCCAAAGAGCAGGTCGAAGATCGGCGTGATCGAGGCGTAGTTGCCGCGGTTCATCCCCCTGTGGTGGGTGTCGTGGACCCGCGCCATGTGGCCGAGGAAGCGCAGCGGGAAGCGGCCGAAGTCGAGGCCGCAGTGGATCGCCAGGTTCATGATCGAATAGACGAGGAAGGTCGCCGCGAAGGTGTCGACGTGGACCGGGCCGACGAGCCAGGTGCTGAAGAGCAGGAGGAGGATCCCCGTCGCCGTCTCGAGCGGGTGGACGTGGAGGCTGTGCTGGACCTGCGGGTACTTGGCGCCGTGGTGGACGGCGTGCTGGCGGAACATCAGCTCGCCGTGGAAGAGGAAGCGGTGGGCCAGGTAGTAGACGAAGTCGTAGATCAGCAGGATCGCGAAGAAGTCGATCACCGCGTCGACGACGACGAGCTCGCCGGTGTGGAGGAAGCTGTCGAAGAGGAGGAGGCCGGCGCCGAGGACGAGCACCGGCGGCAGCGCGGAGGTCCACCTCGAGGTCACGCGCATGCGCTCGGCGGTCAGGCGCACGGGCCCGGGCTCGGGGCGGATCTTCAGCGGCGCGGCCCAGGGCTGGGCGAAGGTCCAGCGCAGGAGGAGGAGGACGACGCCAGAGATCGCCAGGACGACGATCAGCGGGACGACGAGCGGCATAGGCGGGCTATAGCACGGGTCCCGTCCGCCAATCCGATGATGCGGAGGGGCCGACCCGCGGTTGAGGCCGCAGGAAAAGCGGGCGGGGGGCGACCGCGGGCGGCGATGCGCGTTATTCTCCGGGGTCATGGCGCTCCGCATCACCGTCAACGGCACCCCGCATGAACTCGACGTCGCCCCCGAGGAGTCGCTCCTCGAGGTCCTGCGCGAGCGCTGCGGCGTGACCTCGGTGAAGGACGGCTGCTCGCCGCAGGGGCAGTGCGGCTGCTGCCTCGCGCTCGTCGACGGCCGCGCGGTCGTGACCTGCGCGCTGCCGGCCGCCAAGGCCGAGGGCAAGGAGGTCGTCACCCTCGAGGGCCTCCCGGAGGAGGAGCGGGCGCTGATCGCCAGGTCCTTCGCCGCGACCGCGGGCCTCCAGTGCGGCTACTGCACCCCGGGGATCGCCCTGCGCGCGACCCACCTCGTCGCCAAGGACCCGTGCCCGTCGCGCGAGGCGATCGCCAAGGGCATCGACGTCCACCTGTGCCGGTGCACCGGCTACACCAAGGTGATCGACGCGATCGATCTCTACGCCCGCTGCAAGCGCGGCGAGGCGGCGGCGGAGCCCGAGACCCGCGGCGGCGTCGGCGAGCGCCTCGTCCGCTATCAGGGCGAGGACCTGACCCTCGGGACACGCGACTACGTCGCCGACATGAAGCGCGAGGGGCTGCTCCACGGCGCCGTCCGCCTGAGCGATCACCCGCGGGCGAAGGTCCTGCGGATCGACACCGCGAAGGCGAAGGCCCACCCTGGGGTCGTCGCCGTGGCGACCGCGGCGGACGTCCCCGGCGAGCGCTGGTACGGGCTCATCCTCAAGGACTGGCCGGGCTTCGTCGCCGTCGGTGAGGAGGTCCGCTGCGTCGGCGACTTCCTCACCGCGATCGCGGCGGTCGACGAGCGCACGGCGCGTGAGGCCGCCGCCCTGGTCGAGGTCGAGTACGAGGTCC
>JAGQIT010001414.1 GCA_020431135.1 Myxococcales bacterium
TGAGCTTCTCGACCAGCTCCTCGACCGAGCCGACGATCTGACCGGCGGCGCGGGCGGGCGGCGCCGCGACGCCGACGTCCTGCTCGGTGCCGCCGGAGGAGACCCCGAGGTCGGCGAGCGAGTAGGTGGCGACCTTCTTGCGCTTGGCCATGGTGATGCCGCGCAGCGACGCGAGGCGCGGGCCCTCCTGGTAGGCGTGGCTGTCCGGGGTGGCCCCGTTCTTGACGCTCTGCGGGAGGACGATCCGGAGGTCGACGGAGACGACCGCCGGCAGCGGCAGCTTCTTGATCTCGACGCCGTCGTCGACCTCGCGGCCGACGGTGATCGTCTTGGCGCCCTGGTCCCACGCCAGGTTGGCGGCGAAGCAGGCCTGCGGGGCGCCGAGGAGGCCGGCGACGCGCTGGGCGACCTGGTTCCCCTCGTTGTCCTGCGAGAGCTTGCCGGCGATCAGGAGGTCCGCGCCCTCCTTCTTGACGACCGCGGCGATCGCCTTCGACACCGCGATCGTGTCGAGGGTGTCCTCGTCGACGTCGACGACGACGCCGCGATCGGCGCCCATCGCCAGGAACTGGGTGACGTGCTGACGCTGGCCCGCGGGACAGATCGAGAGGACGACGACCTCGGCCTGGCGGTCTCGGCCGCCGACCTTCTCGGCGAGGCGCAGGGCGGTCTCAACCGCGTACTCATCGAATGCGTTGGGGACCCGCTTGTGCGACGAGTAGTCGAGCCCACCGCCGGTGAACTTGAGCGCCTCGTCGGGATCGGGGATCCGCTTGACAGTTACCAGGATCTTCAACAGGCAATCCTCCTGGGGCGGGTGTATGGCGCGGAGAGGGCCGGGCTGTCAATCGCCCGCGTCGTCCGGTCGCCCGCGGGTGCAGGGGGGCAGGGGCCCGTCGTGGCCGTCTGCGGGGGAAGCCGCGGAGGTTGCAGGGGGGGCGCCCCTGCGATAGCGTTCCCCGCGCGCGGCCACCCTAGGGGGCGCCGCCCTGACCACCACGGATTTCCGGGATGAACGCGTCGAAGTGCACTCTCGCGCCCCTCTTGTTCGTACTCGCTGCGTGCAGCCCCGCCTGCTCGGCGAATGAGGCGATCGCCCCCGAAGGGGGGAAGGCGAACCCGAGCGACAACAGCGGCCCGGTCCAGGCCAAGCCGCAGTCCCCGCAGCCGCCCTCGGAGATGATCACCGAGGCCGAGGGCGTCGATCTGACCAAGCTCACAGAGCCGCAGAAGTCGTCCTTCTATCAGATCATCAACACCGAGCCGAGCGCCTGCGGGAAGCCGCACAGCCTCGCGGTGTCGCTGCGCGACGACGACGCCTGCCGCGACTCGCTGTCGGTGTCGCAGTTCGTCGCCGACGCCCTCGGCCAGGGCGCGTCGCCGAGCGACATCAAGGCCGCGCTCGACGACGTCGTCGACTCGCTGCGCGTCCGCGAGATCAACATCCAGGGCAGCCCGGTCTACGGCAACGAGCGCGCGCCGGTGACCGTCGTCGTCTTCGCCGACTTCGAGTGCCCGCACTGCGCCGCCGAGTCGCCGGTCCTCAAGCAGACCGTCGATCAGTACCGCGGCCGCGCCAAGCTCGTCTTCAAGCACTTCCCGATCACCGGGCACATGCGCGCGAAGCCGGCCGCGCTGGCGACGATGGCCGCGCACCAGCAGGGGAAGTTCTGGGAGATGGCGGAGATCGTCTTCGCCAACCAGACGGCGCTCGAGGACGACGACCTCCTCGCCTACGCCAAGACGATCGGCCTCAACGTCCCGCAGTTCCGAGCGGATCTCGAGGCGGGCAAGGGCAAGGAGCGCGTCGAGGGCGACCGCGCCGACGGCGAGAAGCTCGAGATCACCGGCACCCCGGCGGTCTTCGTCAACGGCCGCTACTACAACCAGTT
>JAGQIT010001415.1 GCA_020431135.1 Myxococcales bacterium
AGCGGTGACAGCGGTGACAGCGGCGACAGTGGCAATGAGATCGACTGCGAGGTGGTCTCCGAGCGGGCGCTGACGACGCTCGACGACAAGTGCGGCAAGTGCCACGGGGCCGGGAGCTCCGGTCAGGCGCAGTTCGACTATGTCACCGACGTCTACGCGCTGATCGCCAACGGCAAGGTCAAGCCGGGCTTCCCGCTCGAGTCGCCGCTCTACACGAGGCTCGACAGCGGCGAGATGCCGCCGGCCAACGTCCCGAGCAACCAGCGCCCGACGGAGGACGAGGTCGACACTCTGTGGACCTGGATCGAGGAGTGCATCTCCGTCCAGCTCGGCTGCGGCCAGGGCGACGACTTCATCAGCACCGACGACATGCTGAGCTGGATGCGCAACGACATCAGCGACACCACGCAGATCTCGCCGGACGAGCGCGAGTTCATCCGCTACTTCACGCTCACCCACCTCTACAACTCGGGCATCTGCGGCGAGGACCTCGAGGTTTACCGCTACGCGCTCTTCAAGCTGATCAACAGCCTGTCGACCGGCAACAAGGTCGTCCTCCCGGTGGCCGTCGACGAGCGGCAGACGATCTTCCGCATCGATCTCCGCGACTACGGCTGGGACAAGGGGCTGTGGGAGGACATCGTCGACGCCAACCCCTTCGCGATCGAATTCGTGAAGAACGAGGCCGCCGACCTCAAGGACTTCACCGGCACCGACGTGCCCTTCCAGACCGCCGATTGGTTCGTCTCCAACGGCTCGCGGCCGCCGCTCTACCACGACATCCTCAAGATCCCGAGCAGCCGCTTCCAGCTCGAGGCGTCGTTCGGCATCAACGTCGACCAGAACATCCAGACGGAGATCAAGTCGAACGACGACATCGTCGCCCGCTCGGGCTTCCAGAACTCCAACGTCTCGGTCAACAACCGGCTGATCGAG
The DNA here is from genome assembly GCA_020431135.1 of Myxococcales bacterium. Taxonomy (GTDB): domain Bacteria; phylum Myxococcota_A; class Polyangia; order Nannocystales; family Nannocystaceae; genus JADJRG01. The sequence continues at coordinate 937 of JAGQIT010001415.1, forward strand.
CGCCACGAGTTCCCTAACGCCAACAACCGGGTCTACTGGCTGAGCTACGACTTCGCCGGCAACGACGGCTGCCGCAACCTCTTCGCCGAGCCGCTCGCCTTCTGCGAGGACGGCGGCGAGATCATCTTCAACCTGCCGAACGGCCTCCAGGCCTACATGCTCGTCGACGGCGACGGCAACCGCATCGACGAGGGCCCGGACGACATCGTCACCGATCCGGAGCAGCCCAACCAGAACGTGATCAACGGCCTGTCGTGCATGGGCTGCCACGCCAAGGGGATGATCTTCCAGGACGACGAGGTCCGCGCCCACGTCTACGACAGCTTCGACTTCAACGAGGACGAGAAGCAGGCGGTCACCAACCTCCACCCGCTCGCGGGCGACTTCAAGGCGCTGCAGGAGCTCGATCGCAAGCGCTTCACCGATGCCCTCGAGCAGGTCGGTCCGGTCGTCGAGCGCGAGGAGGAGCCGACCCTGCGGGTCTTCAAGGCCTTCGATCTCGACGTCGATCTGCGCCGCGCGGCCGCCGAGCTCGGGGTGCGGACGGAGCAGCTCGCCTCGCAGATCGGCAAGCTCGGGCCGGACCTCCAGAAGCTCGTCGACGGCGGCACGGTCAAGCGCCAGGTGTTCACGGCGAACTTCGCCCAGAGCGTCTGTGACCTCAACCTCGGCGTCACCGAGGCCTGCTCGGGTCCGAACGGGGGCAAGTGATGGATCGTCGCGCGTCGGAGATCCTCACGGCTGGGCTCCTCGCTCTGGTCGTCGGCGCGGCTCCGCTGCCGGCGGCCGCGTCCGCCGGCGACGCGGGGGACGCGGGGGCTCCGGCGGGCGACGACACAGACGACGGCGAGGCCGCGAAGGCGAGCCGGACCCCGCCTCCGCCGCCGAAGTCCAAGAAGGCGAAGACCAAGCGCAAGAGCTGGCGCGAGCGCAAAGCCGAGGAGGCCGCTGCGCAGGCGGCCTTCGAGGCGGCGCTCGTCGACGGCGAGCGCGCGCTCGCCCGCCGGAAGAGCGCCCAGGCGCGGGCCGACGCGCAGATCGGGGCGGGCAAGCCCCTCGAGGCGGCCCGTGATCTCGGGGTGTTGGCGGACATCGACGGCGACCCGGCGCTGATGGTCGCGGCCGCCGAGGCGGCGCTCGCGGGCGTCGACGTCGGCGCGCAGCGGGCTGGTGAGGTGGCGAGGGGCCACGCTGTCAGCGCAGAGGCGCGGATCGCCGAGCTTCAGCGGAGCGACGACGAGAACGCGCTGGTCAGCCTCGGCCTCGACGCGGACGGACTCAGGGAGCTGAGCGCCCGGGCGGCGGCCGTGAAGCGGCAGTCCGAGGACGCGGCGAAGAGCGCGAAGGCGCTGCGCAACGGCAAGGGCGAGCTGATCACCGGGGCGGTTCTCGCGGGCCTCGGCGTGAGCGGCTTCGGCGTGATGGGCGGCGGCCTCTACCTCAAGCGGGCCGCGGATCAGGAGCTGGCGAGCGGCGGGATCAACTCCCTGGATGAGCTCGATCCTGAGCTGCGGCCGCCCTTCGAGGACCAGTACGGCCGAGCGTCGACGATGACCGCGGTCGGCGCGGTCGTCGGCGCGGCGGGGCTCGCCTTCGGCGGGACGCTGCTCGCCGTCGGGATCCGCGACTTGAAGCGGGCGGGCTGGCGCTCGGGGGGCAAGCGCGCGGCGCTTCGGGCTGCACCGACGGCGCACCGCGGCGGCGTCGGATTGGTGCTCGGCGGGCGCTTCTAGGGGCGCTCCTGCTCTCATCGGTCATGGATGATCTTTGAGAGCGAGCGCCGTCGGGTCGAGCGGGTGACGCGCTTCGGCGTCCGTGCGGTGCTTTCTGTCCGAAGGCGCAGATAGTGTACGACGGTGGACGGCCGCCTATTCGGCATCTAGGGCCGGCCCCGTCTCGGCGTTCGGCGGCTCCGCCGGGAGCGTGAGGCTGAAGGTCGATCCGCGCCCGCGCTCGCTCGTCGCCGAGAGCTGCGCGCCGAGGAGGCGGGCGAGGCGGCGCGAGAGCGAGAGGCCGAGGCCGGCGCCGTCGTACTGGCGGGCGAAGGAGTTGTCGGCCTGGGCGAAGTCGTCGAAGATCCGCTCGAGGGCCGCCGGCTCGACGCCGATGCCCGTGTCCTCGACGTCGAAGCGGGTCCCCCCAGAGGCGAGGGCGCGCAGCCGGAGCGTCACGGTGCCGTTCTCCGTGTACTTCGCGGCGTTCGACAGGAGGTTCAGGAGGATCTGCTTGAGGCGTAGGCGATCGGTCGTGACGACGGAGAGCTCCGCCGGCCGGTCGATCTCGAGGGCGTCGTTGTTGCGCTTGAGGATCGGCGAGACGGTCGCGCGCAGCTCCGCGATGAGCTCGGGCAGCGACACCGGCTCGCGGGTGATCGACAGCTTGCCGGCCTCGACGCGCGAGAGGTCGAGGATGTCGGCGATGATCGCCAGGAGGTGCTGCCCGGCGCCCTGGATCTTGCGCAGGTCGTCGGCCGCGGCGTCGTCCCCGAGCTCCTCCTCGACGAGCTCGGCGTAGCCGATGATCG
>JAGQIT010001416.1:0-2158 GCA_020431135.1 Myxococcales bacterium
ATGTCCGGCACGCCGTCGTCGTCGACGTCGCCGGCGTCGGCGATGGCGAAGCCGAGGCGATCGTTGGCGGCGCCGGTGAAGGTGAAGAGGGGCGCGCCGCTGCGCCCTGAGTAGACGTAGACACGCCCCGCCAGCTCGCCGCCGACGCTGTTGAAGGGGGCGCTGGTCATCGCCTCCTGCGCGCCGTCGTCGTCGACGTCCGCGAGCTCGCTGACCGCCCAGCCGAAGAGGCCGGCCCCCTCGTCCCCCTCGAGCTGGTGGATCACGACCACGCCGGGCTCGACGAACTCACCGGGCGCGGCGTGCACCTGGCTGAAGGTACAGACGCTCAGGCCGGCGGCGAGCGCCGCCGGGAGGCCGGCGCGGACGCGCGCCCCCTGTCCTTGTGTGCACCTGCGCGTATCCGCGCGTGTGCGAGAGAACCGCCGCCAAACCGCTCCTGTCGTGCCAATCCATCGCATGCGCCGAGGCTAGCGAGGGACCTCCGCGCGCCGCTATCAGGATTGTGCTCGTCTCGCGGCGGCCCTCAAAGGCGACCCCGCGTTGGCGCCTCGCCCCCAACGGGCGGCTGGAGCGTCTTGAGTTCGTCGTGCCCGGCCTGACCCGCGGCGATCGTTCGTTGCGGCTGCGCTGCATGAGACAGACGCCGGCGAGGACACCGGCGCTCCGCCGCCGCCGCCGTCAGCAGCCCGAGGGGCCGCGCGGCTCCGCGGCGCGGGTCTCGAGGCGGGCGTCGAGGAGCTCCGCGAGCGCCCGCTTCTCCGGCTTTCGCAGGCGCCCGCGCCAGGCCGAGGGGGGCGCGCCGAAGGCCTCGCGGAAGGCCGCGGTCATGTGGCTGTGGCTCGAGAAGCCGACGTCGAGGGCGGCCGCGCTGAGGTCGATCGCCGGGTCGAGGAGGCGGTCGAGGATCGCGTGGAGGCGAAGCGCCGTGCGGTAGGCGTGGATCGACAGGCCGGTGCTCCGGCGGAAGATCCGGGCGCCGTGGGCCGGCGACACGCCGACGGCGTCGGTGATGGCGGCGACGCTCTCGTGCTCGGCGAAGCGGAGCGCGAGGTGACGGGCGATCGCGCGGGCGAGCGCCCGGTGGCGGCGCGCCGTCGCGGCCTCGGCCTCCGAGCGCGCGGCCTCCGGGAGCGCGCCGCAGACGACGCGGTCGAGGAGCGCGTAGAGGCCCTCGGTCACGATCTCTGGCGTCTCGTCGGCCGCCGCGGAGGCGTGACGGAGGAGCTCGACGAGGAGGAGATGCCCGAGGCGATCGCGGGGCGCCAGCGGGGCCGAGCTGCGGCCAAAACGCGGGCGCCCGAGGAGCGGCTCGAGCAGGGTCGGCGACACGCCGAGAAAGACGCAGTGATCGCCGCGGCGATCGACGAGCCGGCGGCGGTAGGCCTGCTGCGGATCGTAGAGCATCACGCACAGCGGCGTGGCCACGACCGCCGGGCGATCCTGCTGCTGGATCTCGACCGGGGTCCCGGGGAAGGCGAGCATCGGCCAGTCGCCGATGTGGTTGTCGCGCTCCCAGCGGGCGTCGCCGGGGTCGCAATGGAAGCGACCGAAGCGGAGCTCCGGGGTCGAGAGCAGGACATCCTCGGCGGCACGCATCGCGCGGACGCGGCGAGCGTAGCACCTCCGTCGCCGGGGCGCGCGGCCGGTCGCCTTCGCTCCGGCTCGCGGCCGCTCGCTAGAAGCTGACCGCGACGCCGCTGGTCGTCGGCTTGAACGCGAGCTTCTTCGCCTTGCGGAGCTTGACGACCTTGGCGAGGTAGAGGGCGCTGTAGAGGATCGCGATCCCGCCGTAGAGGGTCAGGATGTAGCCGCCGACGTAGTAGTTCTTGGCCTTCTTGTCGAGCTCGGCCTTTTCGTCGTAGAGCGACTGCTCAGGCGTACCACCGTTGCCAGTAATCATGTCGATACTGTCTTGAACGGCCGTTGCGTCCTCCTGCACGTTCTTCCGCAGCAGAAAGAACGCGATCCCCCCGCCGAGCGCCGCCACCGAGGTCCCCATGGCGACGCCGCCGATGATCAGCTTGCCGCGGTCGGCCTTGCGGATCCTCGTCTTGCGCTCCTCGAGCTCGGCGATCCGCTGATCGACGATGAGCCCGGTGTCGCCCTCGGCGTGCGGGCGGTAGGCCTCGTAGCGCTCGAGCGCCTGGTCGAGGTT
>JAGQIT010001416.1:2230-3995 GCA_020431135.1 Myxococcales bacterium
AACTCCTCCTCGGCCTTGCCGAAGTTGCCGGCGTTGAAGTGGTCGTAGGCCTTGCCGAGGTGGACCTCGGCCTGCTCGGGGAGCGGCTCCTCGGCCATCACGGCGCGGACGGCCTGGCTCAGGGTCCGCCCCGAGGTCGCCGACGCCTCGAGGGGCGCGACGCAGAGGGCGGCGGCGCAGGTGAGGGCGGCGGCTCGGGTCCAGCGTGCGGGCTGCGGCATCGTCGTCATCTCTCTCGCGGCGGGGTTCATCGTTCACTCGGCGGGCGCGGCCGCGGCCTCGGGGACCGGCGCCGCCGCGCCGCCGGCTGGCTCGATCGCGTAGGAGAGCGTGGTCCGGGCCCAGCGGCTCATCGGCAGGGCGACCAGCTCCTCGCTCAGCTTCGCCGCGTAGTCGGCGGCGACCACCGCCCCCTGCGGGCGCAGGCGATCGAAGTCGGCCTCCTCGGTGAAGGCGAAGAGCACCAGGGTCTCGAGGGTGGGGACGCCGGGCTCGCGCAGCGCCGCGACCAGCGGATCGCTCCCGGCTGGCGGGAGGGTCAGGCTGCCGCCGGCCTCGACCTTGGGAAAGCGCAGCGTGTCGTCGGGCCAGAGGACGCCGCCGGGGCCGTCCTCCTCGAGGAAGAGAACGACGAGGTAGACGCTCTGCGTCGCGCTGATCTCGATCGCCAGGGCCTGGCCCTCCTTGAGGGAGGTCGGCGCGGCGATCTCGAGGTCGAGCGGCTCCTGATCGGCGAGGCGCTTGAAGGTGAAGGCGTAGGCCTGCGGCGTCGACCACTCCATGCGGTCGATCTGCTCGGCCTTGCCCGAGCGGCCCGCGCGGGCGCCGATGTCCCCCTTGCCGGCGCCGCCCTTGACCTCGCCGGCGGCGCGGCGGACGAGGCTGCGCTCGCCGCTGCCGATCCGCAGCGACGAGACGATCACGTCGCCGCAGGGCCCGCGGGTGTCGGCCTTGAGGATCTCGGCGTTCTGCACCTGGTACTCGGCCTGGACCGAGCGGCCGTAGCGGGCGCTCAGGCCGAGCAGGTCGCGGTAGCCGGCCGCCAGGGTCGTCATGTCGTCGAGGTTGACCTCGTAGGTCTTGGCGTACTCGGCGGGCTGGCGGACGACCTCGACCTCGCAGCCCGGGGCGCGGGCGTCGGCGATCGTCCAGCCGCCGGAGTCGGAGATCTGGACGGCGCGGCCGAGGAGATCCTCGGGGTCGCCGATCGGCTCGAGGAGGAAGTGGGTGTCGGCGGTGAACGAGCCGACCTGGCCGCTGACCTCGTCGTCGGCCTCGGGGACCTTGAGGAAGCCCTTCTTCGTGCAGCTGGCGAGGGCGAGGGGCGCGAGGAGGGCGAGGGCGAGGCCGGCGCGCGCGAGCGTCGAGTTGAGGCGGGGCATCCGTCGGACTCCGGGCGGCTAGCGGGCGTAGCCCCAGCCGATGATGATCTGGTCGGGGCGGCCGAGCTTGGGCCCGAGCTTGAGCTCGGGGTGCTGGTCGCGGTTGGCCTTCTTGGCGTCGCGCTCGACCCGGGGGCTCACCCAGTCGCTGAGCTCCGCGAGCGAGATCTGGCCGTCGCCGTCGATGTCCGCCGCGCCGGTGCCGATCGCCTCGGTGAGGTGGTGGGTGAAGAGGCCGCCCTCGCCGTCGGGGGCGGGGCCCGAGATCTCGGCGCCGCTCGACGCCGCGAGGAGGGCGACGCGGCCGCTGGTCTCGGTCTTCTTCATGCGCACGAGCGGCCGCGTCCCCTTCGGCAGGACCGAGCGGCCGCCGGCGCCGGAGA
>JAGQIT010000151.1 GCA_020431135.1 Myxococcales bacterium
TCGAGTACGCGGCGCTGCGCTCCTTCGAGGCCCATGACAACCACCGGATGCGCGGCCTGACGCTCGCGCACATCGCCTGGGCGCTGCTCCACGCGGGGAGGCTCGATGAGGCGCTCTCCCGGGCCGACGACGCGGTCGAGCAGCTCGAGGGCGAGGTCGCGTCGTGGGTGATCGCCCTGGCGACGCGGGCGCAGGTTCATCTCCACCGCGGCGAGAGGGACACGGCGGCGGTCGACGCCAAGCGCGCTGTCGAGGGGCTGGCGGGGCTCGATCGCGTCCAGGAGGGAGAGTCGCTGATCCGCCTGACGTGGGCGGAGGCGCTCGCCGCCGTCGGTGACAAGGTCGGGGCGCGTGCGGCGATCAGCGCGGCGCGACGGAGCGTCGAGGAGCGCGCCGCGAAGATCAGCGAGGGCCGCCTGCGAGAGAGCTTCTGGGGGCTCCCGGAGCACGCCAAGATCGCCAGCCTGTCGCGCGCGTGGCTCGGCGTGTGAGCGGACGGGCCGGGCGCTCTGGCGCGGGGTGTCGACTCGAGCGGACGGAGCCTACGAGCCCCCAGGATCGCGGGTTACGCGGCGGCGAGCGGGGAGATACCCTGCTCATCGTGAGCTCGCCGATGGCAGCGAGCGAGCGAGCTGGAGGGGTCCATGGTTGAGGCGCAGGCGGGCGATCAGCAGACGATCCCCGGGTACTGTGTTCTCGAGCGCATCGGCTCCGGCGGGATGGCCGACGTGTTCTTGGCGCGGGCGCTCGACACCGCCGAGCTGGTCGCGATCAAGGTGCTCCGGACCGCGCTCGGGGGGACGGACGCCGAGCAGCGCTTTCATCGCGAGATCGTCGCGCTGCGCGAGCTGAGGCACCCTCGGATCGTCCGCTACGTCGATCACGGGCTGACCGGCGAGGGGCGCCCCTACCTCGTGATGGAGCGGCTCGAGGGGATCGATCTCCAGGAGGCGCTTCGCCGCCGTCGGCTGACCCTCGCCGAGACCTTCAGCCTCGGCATCCAGCTCGCGGACTGCCTCGCCGCGGCCCACGATCGCGGCGTCGTCCACCGCGACGTCAAGCCGGCGAACGTCTTCCTAATCGACGGCCAGGTCGCCGACGTCCGGGTACTCGACTTCGGCGTCGCCCGCCTCGACGAGGGGCAGGGGGTGACCCTGACGAGCCCGGGCGGGCTCGTCGGCACGCCGGGCTACATGTCGCCCGAGCAGGCCAAGGGAGCCGAGCGCGCGGACCCGCAGAGCGACCTCTTCTCGCTCGGGTCGCTGCTCTTCGAGTGCGTCTCGGGGGCGCCTGCGTTCCCCGGTGAGCACGTCATGGCGATCCTCGCCAAGGTGCTGTTGAGCGAGCCGCCTCGGCTCGACGAGGTCGTCCCGGAGGTCCCGCAAGAGCTCGCCGATCTCGTCGCCGAGCTCCTCGACAAGGACCCCGCAGGGCGACCACCGAGCGCCGAGGAGGTGGGTCGACGCCTGCGGGAGATCGATCCGCGCCCGCAGCGTCGCCGGGCCCCGGCGACGCTGGCGATCACCCGCGACGAGCAGCGCTTCCACTCGGTGATCTTCTGTCACGGCGAGGCGCCTGCGGTGCCCGCGGGCGCGGTCGTCGAGGCGGCGACGCTCATCGACGTCGATCGAGCCGTCGACTCGCGCTACGGCGAGCTGCTGAGGCTCGCGGACGGGACCCGCTTGCTCGTGATGACCCGCGGGCGCGCGATCTCAGACCAGGTGAACAACGCGGCCCGCTGCGCCCTCGCGCTCCGCGAGGCCGCCCCCGGGCTCGCGGTCGCGATCGCCTCCGGGCGCGCGCAGATCCGCGGCAGCAGCGTTCTCGGCGAGATCCTCGAGCGCGGCGCGGCGCTGCTCGTCGACGCTGAGCCTGGGGCGATCCGAATCGACGACGCGACCGCGAGCCTCCTCGACATCGGCTTCGCCGTCGAGGGCGACGAAGGGGGGCTCCTGCTCGGCGACAACGGGGAGCTCTCGGCGGAGGCATCGGCGGCCCGTCGGCTGCGCCCGGCGCTCGTCGGGCGTCGCGTCGAGATGGCGACGTTGACGGCGCTCGCCGACGAGTGTTTCGGCGAGCCGTGCTCGCAGATGATCGCGCTCGTCGGCGGTCCAGGGGTCGGGAAGTCGCGGCTGCGGCTCGAGCTCGAGGCGAGGCTGCGCCGGGGCTACGAGGGGATCGTCCGGGCGGCGGCGCGGTGCGAGAGCATGAGCTCGGGCGCCCCGCTCGCGCTCCTGGCGAGGCTCCTGGCGTCGCTCGCTGGGGTCACGGGCGGCGAGTCGGCGGTCGTCCGGCGGCGCAAGCTCCGAGCTCGCCTGTCGCGTCACCTCGCCGGCGATGAGCTCGCGCAGGTCTACCTCTACCTGGGCGAGCTCCTCGCGCCCGCCGAGGACCCGCCGCCGGAGCTCCGGGTCGCGCGCGGCGACTCGGGGCTGATGCGTGAGCGGATCGAGGGCGCCTGGCGGGCGCTGCTCCGGGCCGAGTGCGCGGCCGGCCGCGTGCTCCTCGTCGTCGAGGACTTCCACTGGTGCGATCGGGCGAGCGTCGAGCTCCTCGCCGAGGGGCTCGACGACCTCGCGGACGCGCCGCTCCTCGTTCTCGTGCTGGCCCGCTCGCTCGATGATCCGCGGCTGCGTCCGCTCGACGGCCGCGAAGCCGTCGAGCTCGTCGAGCTCGGGCCGCTCTCCCGGCGAGCGGCCCGTCGTCTCCTCGACGAGGCCCGCGGCGAGGAGCTCGACGACGCGACGATCGAACGCTTCGTCGACGCCGCTCGCGGCAACCCGCTCTTCCTCGAGGAGCTCAGCCGCGGTGTCGTCGGCGCCGCGACGGATCGGCTCCCCGACACGATCTTCGGCCTGGTCGAGCGGCGCTTGACGACCCTCTCCGCGAACGAGCGCCGGGTCCTTCGGGCGGCGAGCGTCTTCGGTGAACTCTTCTGGGCGAGCGGGGTTGAGGCGCTCGTCGGCGAGCTCGAGTGCGGGGCGTATCTCCGGCGCCTCGCCGATGAGGAGTGGATCGTCGCGTCGGGGCGCTCGCGCATCGCTGGCGAGCGCGAGTTCTCCTTCGGTCACGCGCTCATTCGCGACGCGGCCTACGCCTCGTTGACGGACGGAGACCGGGCGCTCGGTCATCGCCTCGCGGGCGCCTGGCTCGAGCACGCGCAGAGCTACGACGCGCTCGTCGTCGCCGAGCACTACCGACGGGGGCGAGCGCTCGCGGAGGCCTCGCGTTGGTACGCGGAGGCGGCGGACGCGGCGTTCTCGCGCGATGACTTCGGCGCGGTCCTCGACATCGTCGATCGGATCATCGACCGCGCGCCCGCGGGCGAGGCGGCGGGGCGACTGCACCTGCGCCGGGCGGAGGTCCAGGCCGTCCAAGGGATGCACCGTGAGGCCGGGGAGTCCGCGCTCGCGGCCCTCGGCGAGCTCCCCGTCACGAGCCCGCGCTGGTGCTCTGCGCTCGGCGAGGCGGCCCTCGCCGCGGCCCGGCTCGGCGACTCTGCGCAGGTCGTCGCCTTGACCGAGCGACTCGCCAGCTACGAGCCGACTGCCGACGGCGGCGGCGAGAACCTCCTCGGCCTCGTCCGCGCCGCGGTCCCATTGGCGGCCGCCGGCGCTGGGGCAGCGGCCGCTAGGATCTTCGAGCGCATCGTCGAGGTCACCGCGCGGGTCGCGGAGACCGACCCAGGCGCCCTCGGTCCGCTCCATTCGGCGCGCGCGCTCCAGGCCGTCGGCGAGGGCGCGGTCGGCACGGTCTACGCCGAGATGCTCGCCGCGGCGAGGGCCTTCGAGGCCGTCGGAAACGTCCGTGACGCGCTCGAGCTGACGGGCGGCGCTGGCTTCTTCGGCCTCGAACTCGGCCTCCTCGAGCGCGGCGAGGAGCTCCTGCGTGAGACCATTCGGCGCAGCCACGAGGTGGGACTCAAGCACCTCGGCGCCGTCGCTCGTCACAACCTCGGTCGACGCCTCGCCGAGCGCGGGCGCGTCGACGAGGCGCTCGAGCTCGAGTTCGCGGCGCTGCGCGCCTTCGCGGCCCACGACAACCACCGCATGCACGGGTTGACGCTCGCCCACATCGCCTGGGCGCTGCTCCTCGCCGGGCGCGTCGACGAGGCGCTAGCGCAGGCGGACGCCGCGGTCGAGCGCCTCCACGCCGAGATCGCCTCGCGGGCGATCGCCCTGGCGACGCGCGCTCAGATCCAGCTCCGACGCGGTGAGGCGGCCGCAGCCCTGAGAGATGCGAAGCTCGCCGTCGAGGGGTTGAGCGGGCTGGATCGCGTGCAGGAGGGAGAGTCGCTGATCCGCCTGACGTGGGCGGAGGCCCTGTTCGCGGTCGACGACGTCGAAGCGGCGAGAGAGGCGATCGACGCGGCGCGGCGGAGCGTCGACGAGCGGGCGGCGAAGATCGCTGAGGCGGACCTGCGGGCGCGCTTCTCGGCGCTCCGAGAGAACGCCAGGATCGCCGCGCTCGCGCGGGAACGGCTCGCATAGGAGGCCGTCCAAGCCCCTCTCGTCTCGGCGCGCGCGGCTGAGGGCGCCGCGGTCAGCCGCTCGGCGTCCGCACCCAAGCGCCGATGAGGGGCGCGAGCTGAGCGACGCTCGAGCCCGCGGTGACGTCCGCCCGGAGGCGCTCCGTCAGGGCCTCGAGATCGGTGAGCTCCGCCGCCAGCCCGCGATCCGCGAAGTGCGGCGCGAGAGAGACCGCGCCGGCGGCGAGCCAGGCGTAGGCCTCCCAGTCGGGTCCGCCCCCGATAGCTGCGTCCACATGGAGCGCGGGCGCTGGCAGACCCGCGTCGATGAAGCAGCCGCGGAGCATCGCCCCCATTCGGCGGTGGAGGCCGTTGGCGGCGAGCGCATCGACGCAGCCCGCGAGCACGCGCTCGAAGAAGGGGGCCACGGGGTAGGAGTGCTGGCCCTCGCGGAGGGGGTGGTCGTAGTCTTGGAAGGCGAGCACTCCGCCGGGTCGAAGGAGCCCAGCCAGGCGGCGGAGCGCCGCCGTCGGGTCCGGGATCCACTCGAGGATGAAGCGGCCGACGATCGCGTCGTAGGATCGCGGCGGCGCGAAGTCGAAGAGGTCGGCCTCGACGAAGTCGATCTGCGCCAACCCGCGGTCTGCGGCGCGGCGCCGGGCGGCGCGGACATAGGCGCCGCTGCGCTCGACGCCGGTGACCGAGCCCGCTGCGCCGACGAGCTCCGCCGCGAGCATGCTGACGTCGCCGACGCCCGCGCCGACGTCGAGAACGGACATCCCCGGGCCGACGCCGGCCTCGACGAGGAGCGCGCGGGTGAAGCGGGCGAAGAGGCGATCCTGGAGCGCGAGGCGGTGCTGCTCGTGCTCGGAGAAGCCGAGAACGTAGGCCTCCGCGGCATCGACGTCGCCTACGTCGCCCACGGGTTCTCCTCGTAGCTCGGCCGGCGCTCGCGGTAGGCCCGGAGCGTCGCAGGATCGGGCTCGCCGCCGACGTCGCGGATGAGCGCCTGGCCTTCGGGACCGTAGAAGTCCTCGAAGGAGAGGAGGCTGGCGCTGAAGTCATAGAAGCGGCGGGCGAGCTCAGGGTTCCGGCCGAGGACCTCGAACATGCCGACGATCTCCGGGCGCGGCGACTCTGAGCGCGCGATCCGGCAGACGTAGTCGAAGTAGCCGCCGAGGCTGTCGAGGACGCGTTGATTGTAGGACGCGGTCGCCTCGTCGAGCGGCGCGCGCCCGCCGAGCCCGTCGTCGAGCGCGTCGCTGAGCCACACCGCGGAGCGGAGCGCGTGGGTGATCCCGATCGCCGTGCATTGATCGAGGTGGTAGCCGGCGTCGCCGACGAGCGCCCAGCCCGGGCCGCTCGCCTGGAGGACGCGGTTCGGCTGGTCGAGGATCCCGAAGAGCCTGCTTGTCCGTCGACCTCGGGTCATCCGCGCCGCGAGCTCGGGGTCGCACCAGCGCACGCTACGGTCGAAGTTGCTCTCGAGATCGCCGCGGAAGTCCGCCGCCCAGGCCCGCGGACCCCAGACAGAGATCATCGCCTGACCGTGGTTGGTCGGGCAGTAGCCGAGGCCGAGGCGCCCGCGGAGGTGCACCCCGATGTCGAGCTCTCGGAGATCGACGCCGTCGTAGTAGGCGTAGTAGGTGTACCCGCAGTCGAGCGACTCCCGGAGGACGCGGGCGCCGACCTCGCGCGCGACCCGTGAGCGGCGGCCGTCCGCGCCGATGACGATCGTCGCCCGCTCCTCGATGTCGCCACCGCGGACGCCGACGACCCGGCCGTCGTCAGCGCGGAGCAGCTCGGTCACGGGGAACCCCTGGCGGATCTCGACGCCGGCCGCGGCCGCGGCGTCGACGAGCACGGCGTCGAGCACGGTGCGGCGCACGCAGGCCCACTCGATCGGGCCGTCGGGGATGTCGTTGAGCTCCTCCCAGCCGTGCTCGCGCGCGAGGGTCCGTCGGAGGGCCTGGCCGGTCGCGTGCCCGCGGACCGCGAGGCCCTCGCAGGTGAAGGAGAAGGCGGTCCGGAAGTCGGTCTCCTGAGCCACGAGCGCCGGGCGCAGGCCCCATCGGTCGAGGTAGGCGATCGCTCGCGCCTTGACGAGGTGGCTCGAGATCGTGTCGCTCGGGAAGTGAGCCTTGTCGACGAGGAGGACACGGTAGCCGCGCCTGGCGAGGCACCGGGCCGTCGCCGAGCCGGCGACGCGCGCTCCGACGACGATCGCGTCGTAGCGCGTCATCGCGAGCCTCCGTCGTCGAGCGCGGCCGCGGCCGCACGAAGCGACTTGAACGCGGTACGTGTGAGGGCGAAGAGGTGCTCGAGGGTGCTCGTACCGTGGCCGCCGCTGCCGACCTTGAAGAGGCGGATCCTCTCGTCGTAGGCGCGCATGGCGACGTAGCGGTGGCGGCCGCGGAAGACGAGGAGCACCTGCAGCACGCTGGCGACCGCCGCGAGCGCGTCGGCGGTCGGCGGCGGGCCGTGCTTGACCGCGGCGAGGAGCCTGGTGGTCAGCGACGGCCGCCCGAGCGTCGCGGCGTAGAGCTTGCGCCAACGCGGGAGGTTGTAGCGGATCTGCTCGAGCTGGAACTCGCAGAAGATCTTGTCGGTGCAATCAGAGCTCCACAGGAGGTGATCGACGATGCACACAGAGAGCGGCGCGGCGGAGGCCCCCGCATACGTCGCGCCGCCGATCCGCAGGTCGGTGAAGTAGGGGCGCAGCGTCTGGGCGAAGAAGAGCGGAGGGATCTCCCGCTTCGCCTTGCCGATCGAGCAGAGGATCTTGGCGAGGCGCTCGGCGGCGTGACGGCAGCCCTCGGCGAGCGCCGGCGAGGTGAGGGGCTCATCGAGCGTCGTCAGGAGCTGTTGAAGCGTCGCGTCGATCGCTGGCGCGGCGGTGCGCGCCGCGTGGATCAGCGAGGCCTCCGCGGGGTCGCCGGTGAAGCTGCGCTCACGCGGACCCTCGGGGTTCCAGACGCCGTAGTGGTAGACGGTGTCGCGCGGGACCATGTCGACCTTCTCGCCGAGCTCGATGAGGCGCTGCTCGAGCTCGGGGACGACGTCCGTGAAGTCGACGCAGTGGCGCATCAGCGAGGAGGCGAGCATGCCGGTGTCGCGGAGCGCGGCGATCGCCTCGGGGACGCTCATCACGGCGACACGCTCGCGGCTCGGTGTGATGTCTGCGAGGGCGAGGCGGATGCTCTCGGTGTCCCCGGCCCGGTTCCACACCGGGAGAACGCGGAAGATGGGGTCGGCGGCGAGGGGGTCGAGCGCGGCGACATCATCGCCGCCTGCGCACGAGGGGGCGAGTCTGGAAGGGCCTCGGCCTCCAGGTGATCGAGAGCGTTCAGGTGCCATGCGTCAGAGCCGAACTCTGCCCTACGCCAAGTTCTTGACGAGAAGTGCCAGTATGCAAGGCGCCTTCGGACTAGTGTACTCGAGCGCTGGTCGGATGGCCGTGCCGCGACCGCTGCGCTGCGTGGCGAACCCTGCGCCTGCCTGTGATCGACCCGCGCGGTCGCGGACTTCAGTCGCGCGACGACCTCGCTCTCAGAGACACGCGCGGCGGCGAGACCCGGCTGGCTGCCGACCTCGAGAGGGGTCGCGTGGGCTCCGGTCGCGTGTCCGCGTGTGGCCTCCGCACGGAACCAACAGGACCGCCCCCGAGTGTGGTCTAGCACCTACAGCCCGCGACTGTGGGCGCGTAGCGGCGAACTTGCGGCCGACGGCGCGGGCGCAGCCGCGCGGCGAAGTGCGGCGCGTTCGAAGAACCGGCCCGCGCGCCGCCCTGTTAGAATCTGCCCATGAGTCGCGCCCCGATCCAGGTCTACTCCTTCGGTCCCGCGTGGGGGATCCCGGTGCCCACCTGTTCGCCCTTCGGGCTCAAGCTGGTCACATGGCTGCGGATGGTCGACCTCCCGTCGACGATGCACGTCGAGAATAACCCAGCGAAGGGGCCGAAGAACAAGTGCCCGTGGATCGTCGTCGACGGTCAGACGATCGGCGACTCGGAGCTGATCATGAGCCGGCTGCGCGCCGAGGCGACCGTCGATCTCAACGCCGGCCTCAGCGCTGAGCAGAAGGCGATCGCGCTCTGCGTCCGGCGGATGCTCGACGAGCACTACCACCAGGTCTGGGAGCACCAGCTCTTCATCGACGACGGCGGCTGGGAGCAGGGCAAGATCTTCTTCAATCAGATCCCCGCACCGGCGAACATCCTCGTCCGGACGCTCGTTCGCCGTGACCTCCGCAAGCAGCTCTACGCCCGCGGCGTCGGCCGCCACTCCAACGCCGAGATCATCCAGATGGGGATCGACGACCTCGACGCCGTCGACGCGCTCCTCGGCGACAGGGACTTCCTCTTCGGCGACGCGCCGAGCGAGATCGACGCGACGGTCTTCGCGTTCCTCTCGCTGACGTACTACGTCCCGTGCCCGAGCCCGCTGTGGACGCACATGCGCTCGCTGACCCGGCTCACGGCCTACTGCGATCGCATGCTCGACCGCTACTTCAAGGACCAGAGCGCGGCGTAGCAGCGGAGCTTGCGGCGCGAGAAATCGCGCCGATTGGCGAGATCCTAGGTGTGGGCGAAGCCGAGGGCGAGGAGGCGGTAGAACGCGATCGACTCGCGGAGCGGATCGCAGCCGGCGAGGCCCTCGTGGCGGCCGCGGGCGAAGAGCACGACGAGGACGACGGCGGCGGCGTCGAAGCTCGCGGCGAGGGGGGCGTCGCGCGGGAGGGCGGCCTGGATCCAGCGGTCGCGGCGGCCGAGCTCGAGGGACCAGCGGCCGCGCTTGGGGTCGGTCGTCGGCGGCGCCTCGACGATCCGCGCCGGCTGCCACGAGAGGAAAGCTGTCTCAAGGGTCACCCCCTGCGCGAGGCTCTGGCGGAGGATCTGGGTGAGGCGCTCGCTGCCGCCGCCGATCAGCCGGCGCAGCGGGATGCGCTCGAGCGAGCGGGCGAGCGCCCACTGGCGCCGCGGGACGTCGGGGTCGGCGGGGAGGAGGTCGGCGATCCAGCCGCGCTCGCGCGCCGGGGCGCCGCGCTCGGCCTCGGTCAGCGCGGCGATCGCCTCGGCCTCGCGGCTCCCCGGCGGGTGGAGGAGGCGGGCGCTGAGGGCCCGGCGGACGAGCTCGCGGGCGAGGTCGCGGAGGCGGGCGGCGAGGCGCTCGGTCCCCGCCTTGAGGCCGGCGCGGGTCAGCCACAGGCGGCCGCTGATGCAGTCGAGCGGCGCCGGCAGGGTGAGGTCGTCGATGTGGAGGCCGCCGGCCCAGAGGGCGATCGCGGCCGGGCGCTCGGGATCTGGATCGTCGATCCGCAGGGCGCCGGCGGCGATCTCATCGGCGACGGGCAGGGTGACGAGCGGCGCCCGCTCGTGGCCCTGCCGGCGGATCGCCGGGCGACGATCGCCGCGGCCGAGCGCGGGGTTCGTGCCGGCGTCGGCGGGGGTCAGCGCGGGGACGAGGCCGAGGAGCTCGTGGAGGAGGCGGGCCTCGCCGGGCGTCGCCTCGACGACGACGCCCGGGAGCTCGCGGTGGACCGCGCCCGCCGGGCAAAGCTGCGGCTTCGGGTCGGCGGCGGCGATCTCCTCGTAGGCGACGAGGCGGCTCGGCGACAGCGCGCGCGGGTCGTAGCGCGTGAAGAGCGGGTCGCGCTCGAGGCCGTGGGTCGGCTCGCCGAGCGCCTGCGCGACCAGGAGGTGAGCGATCAGGGCGGCGCGCGAGCGCGGGTGCTTCGCGGCCTTGCGCATGTGCTCGTCGCGGCCAGCGCGGGTAAGCAGGAGGTGGCGCTGGCTCGCGGCGGGCGCGGCGTGGAGCTGGGCGCCGACGGCCACGGGCATCTTCCACAGCGCGCGCGGCCCGAGCACGCGCTCGCACAGCTCGAGGCCGTGGGGCGTCAGCGACCACAGGACCTCGTCGGCGTTCTCGGGCTCGAGCGCCGCCCAGCGCCGGCTGCCCTTGGCGACGACGACGCCGCCGCGATCGCGGAGGGCGACGAGGGCGTCGCTGAGGAGCTTGGTCTGGCCGCGTTGATCGACGCCGATCGGCAGGCTGAGGAGCTCGCCCTCGCGCCAGCTCAGGGTGACGCGGCCGTCGATCTGGCGGAAGGTGAGGCCGAAGGCCTGGGGCGCGGCTGCCAGCGCGAGGCCGCGGACGAGGGGGATCTCCCACGGGCTCGGGGTCGCGAAGGCGACGGCGAGGAGGCGCTCGCGGGCGCCGACGAGGGCCTCGCGGCAGCGCTCGAGGATCCCGTCGAGGGCCGCTCGATCGCCGCGCAGCTCGTCGATCGCGAGCTCGGCGTCGACCGTCACGACGAGGGTCACGCCGGGGAGGTTGCGGCTGTCGTCGCGGCTCTGGGCGATCCGCCGGCCGTAGGCGAGGATGAGGATCGAGCCGCCGCTCGCCGTCACCTGGCGGTGGACGTAGGCGAGGGGCTCGAGGCCGACGCGGATCGGCTCGTCGCCGCCGCGCTCGAGGTCGACGTAGGGCGGATCGAGGTCGAGGAGGATCGCCGGCAACGAGCGCTCGACGAGGCCGCTGAGGTCGGTCCTCGCCTGGCGCATGTGCTCGCCGAGGTTGCGGTGCGGGACCGGCCGCAGCTCGGGGATCTCGCGCTGGAGAACCACCAGCTCTGAGGGCCAGACCGCGAAGACGCGGGCCTGCGCGCGGATCGGCACGGCCTCGCGGCGGTGCGGCCACTCGTAGGGGAAGTCGGCGCCCTGCTGCGCGGCGTAGCGGAGCTGGGCGATCGGCACCGGCCGCCCGGAGGCCGCGGTGATCATCTTCACCTCGTCCGGCCAGATCACCTGCGGCAGCCCGCCCTGGCCGGGGAAGGTGTGGGCCTGGGCGTCGTGGAGCCAGGCGATCAGGAGCTCGAGGGCGTGGTCCTCGGCGATCGACGCGAGGTCGGCCGTGAGGCGCAGCGTCGGGCAGTCGATCCAGCCGGCGAACTGCGCCGGGTCGACGCCGCCGCGGGTGAGCACGGGCGCGAGGTCGAAGATCTTAACGCCGTCGCGGACCAGCCAGGGGCCGCCGAGGTCCGGGAGGATCCCCCACAGCGCGTGCTCGCCGAGGCGGTTGCGGACGCCGGGGAGGCGGCGCTGGAGGTCGATGCCGCGGCGGACGTCGGCGTCGTCCCCCGGGAGAACGAGGGCGCCGCGCCAGGCCGCCTGGATCTCCTCGGCGACCTCGCCGCGGAGGGCGAGGAAGGAGGCGAGGCGCCGACCGAAGCTCGGCCGCGGCTCGCGGAGGCGGACGACGAAGGCGTTTCGCGGGCAGCGCTCGGGGTCGCGGCGCTCGCGGTAGGGATCCTGACCCGGGTTCGGCTGGCCGTCGCGCCGCCGGAGGACGCGGGCGCCGGCCGGGGTGATCACGCCGAGTTCGGTCGGGTTGCGGGCGAGGCCAGCGTTGAGCGCCGCGGCGACGGCGACGCGCCAGCGCTGGACGCTCTCCTCGGCGGTCGGCTCGCGCAGCGCCTGCGGGGCCTCCTCGAGGGCGGCGGCGAGGAGATCCTGGACCCCGGTGAGCGCCTCCTCGAGGGGCGCGCCGGGGACCGCGAACTGGAGCTCGACGACCCGCTCGACGTCGTCCTCGTGGGCGACGACCTGGGCGCGGGCGACCCGGCACAGGGCGATCGACGCCTGAAGGAGGCCGATCGTCCACTCCCAGGGGGCGCGGGGGATCTCGCGCAGGCGCAGCAGCGCCTCGGTGCGGGCGACCGTGAAGCGCCCGCTCGCGGCCGTCGCCGGCGCGCTCGGCTCGGCCAGCGACAGGCTCGCGACCGCGGCCGCGACGTCGGGATGGAGCGGCGACGCCTC
>JAGQIT010001417.1 GCA_020431135.1 Myxococcales bacterium
AGTAGCGGGCGCCGACGTCCTGGAGATCGCAGACCAGCCAGGCCGCGCCGTGGAACATCGCAGGCTTGGGGATCAGGCTGTCGAAGTCGTCGCCGTAGAGGCTGTAGGTCGGGATCGTCGCCGGGCCGTCGGCGACGGGCTCCATGTCCTGGGCGGCCGCGTCGAGGCCGTGCTCAGGACCGAGGAGGGCGACGATCTCGGCGCCGATCGGCCCGCGGAGGACGTCGCTGACGTGGATCAGATCGGCGGCGACCGAGGCCGGGTGGCAAAGGAGCGCGATCGGGACCCCGCCGAGCGGCGGACCCTCCCCCGCGCGGAGGCGATCGAGGCCGCTGCGAACCGGAGCGCTTGCACTCATGCGAGCAGCCTAGGGATCGCCGGAGGATCCCCCCAATTTCTCGCGCGCCGCGCTCGGAACGCGCGCACACTGTGCCGCGATGTAGTTTATTTGGGTACCTAGCGGCGTTCGTGCGATCGTCGCGTAGCGATGCGCGATCCCTTGGCTCCCCTCCCCTCGCCCGCTCAGGATCCCAGCTACTGGGAGTGCACCCTCGCCCCGCGGACGACGCTCGCCGAGTACCCGCCGGCGCTCGCCGAGGGCCTGCGCGTGATCGAGGAGGAGGCGCGCTACGAGCCCCTTCGACTGCTCGGGCGCAACCTCGGCGACACCCACGGGATCGACCGCCGCAGCCGCCGCCGTCACAGCCTCACGGGCGAGGCGGCGGTCGACCACGGCGCCCGCCGCCTGGTCTCAGCCGGCCACCGCCCGCTCCGCCTCGCGCTCGGCCTCACCTCGGCGCACGGCTGGGCGCTGGTCCACACGATCAGCCTCAGCTCCGCGGGGCTCCTCCTCCATCTCCTCGATCTCACGCGCCGCGACCTCGACCCCGAGCTCGTCGCCCTCGGTCGCGCCGCCCTGCGCCAGCTCGCGCCGATCCTCGAGGTGCCGCTGCGCTCGCGGGCGATCCACGGGCCGGGGTCGCCGCTGGCGACGATCAGCGGCTGCCTCCTCGCGCCGCGCGTCCTCGCCGACCTCTCCGCCTGGGCGTCGTCGCCGAGCGGGCGCCGGGGATCGAGCCGCGGCCCGTCGACCGCCCACGCCTTGACCCTCCTTTTGCCGACCGCTGAGGGAGCGACCCGGCTCGACGGCGAGCTTGTGCCGATGACCGATCCCCGGCCGGAGGTTCTCGCGGTCGCCCTCTCGCCCGCGGCCGTCAGCGCCCTGCGTGAGGCGATCGCCGAGCCCGTGACCGCCTGAGCGCACGTCGACGCGGTCCGCTTTCGAGCCGCAGGCGAGCGGACCTCGGTCCGCGCCACCGTTGACGCCCAACGGGCTTGTCTCTATCCTGCCGCTACTCTCCCTTCGCACCGCTTTCCGGCAACACACCAGGGGACCCGGCCTTGACTCCACCGAAGAAACCAGGAACCGATCTCAGCGCCCTCAAGGCTCGCCTCGCCAAGAAGTCCGGCGGTGGCCCGTCTGGCCCCGCGCCCGCAGCCGCCGCCTCTGTCCCGCCCCCGGGTCAGCCGGCGCCGAAGAAGAAGCCCGCGGCCGACATCCCCGCGCCGGGACAGGCGGCGCCGAAGCCCGTCGCTGACATCCCCGCCCCCGGTGAGGTCAAGCCGAAGCCGGCCGCCGACATCCCGGCCCCTGGCGAGGTCCGCAAGCCCGCTCCCCCGCAGCCGGCCGCTCCGGCGCCCGCGCAGCCCAAGGCCGCCGGCGACGCGTTCGGCGGCGGCGGTGGCTCCTTCGATCCCAACGAGGGCCTGATCGCCGACGTCGGCGGGGACTTCGCGCCCAAGGGCAACAAGGGGATCGTCGTCGTCGCCGCCCTCGGCGCGCTAGTCTTCGGCGTCGCCCTCGGCTGGGTCCTCAACTCGATCAGCTCCAAGGGGAAGATGGTCGAGAGCGGCAAGGCCAAGGGCGCCTCGATGGTCAAGGAGGTCCAGCAGGTCGCGGATCTCCGCAAGAAGATCTCGCTGAAGATGGAGGACCTGGCGAAGAAGATGGCGACCGATCCGGCCGCCGGCGCCAAGGAGCTCAAGGAGCTCAACGAGTCGACCTTCGAGCAGCACCCCAAGATCAACGAGCTCTTCGGCTGGCAGCTCGCCGCCGTCCACCCGACCGGCATCCAGAAGACCTTCGAGCTCTACGAGCAGGCCAACGGCCTCAAGACCGACCTCTCGTACCTCACGACCTTCGTCGAGAACTACGCCGACGTGCTCAAGGAGGGCTCCGGCCCCCGCGTGTTCGCGGTCAAGTTCAACAAGGGTGAGGCCTACGTCGTCGCCCGCGCCGGTGCGATCTGCGGCGACGCGCCCTGCGAGCCGGGCAAGGAGGGCGGCGCCACCGCGCTCCAGATCATCGAGAAGGTCGGCGAGGAGCCGGCCACGGCAGAGATCGGCACCGGCGACGGTCAGGTCATGCCGATCGCCGCCAGCGGCGCGATGTACGGCTACATCATCGGCCTCAAGCCCGAGAACAACGCCTCCGCGGTCTTCGGTTCGCTCCTCAAGCGCGTCCAGGAGCGCCTCGAGGCGATGAACACCGCCGAGGGTCGCGCCCTCAAGGCGCTCAAGAACTACTCGGACGACCCCGACGTCGATGGCTCCGGACAGCCCGAGCCGGGCGAGTAGGACCCGCGTCTGGGTTCTAAATCCCGCAAGAGCCGGCCTCCTAGGCTGGCTCTTGCGGTATTACGCGTTTGGGATCCTGATCCTCCTCGTCCTCGGGCTCGCCGCCGGCCACGGCCTCTTCCGCCACTACGCCGCCGGCCTCCCCGACCTCGAGGCGATCGCCACCTATGAGACCTCGGCGCCGGGCGTCACCCGGATCTACGCGGCCGACGGCTCCCTCCTCGCCGAGCTCGCGCGGGAGCACCGCTCCTACGCCAACTTCGACGACATCCCGCAGCCGCTGATCGACGCCTTCCTCGCCACCGAGGATCGCCGCTTCTACGAGCACCACGGCCTCGACTGGCGGGGCCTCGCGCGGGCGACCGTCGCCAACCTGCGCTCCGGCACCGTCGTCCAGGGCGGCTCGACGATCACCCAGCAGGTCGCCAAGGGCTTCCTCGGCGACGAGCGGACCCTCGAGCGCAAGCTGCGGGAGGCGATCCTCTCGCTGCGCCTCGAGTCGCGCCTCGGCAAGGCGCGGATCCTCGAGATCTACCTCAACAAGATCTTCCTCGGCCACGGCGCCTACGGGGTCGCGGCGGCGGCGAGCCGCTACTTCGGCAAGCGCCTCGACGAGCTCACCCTCGCCGAGTCGGCGCTGATCGCCGGCCTCGCCCGCGCCCCCTCGCGCTACTCGCCGGTCGCCGATCCCGAGCGCGCGCTAGGGCGCCGCGACGTCGTCCTCGAGAACATGGTCGCCGCCGGCTACATCGACGCCGCCGCCCGCGACGCGGCCCAGGGCGAGCCGCTGCACCTGAGCGAGCGCCGCGACGTCTTTCGCCTCCGCGCGCCCTACTACGCCGAGCAGGTCCGCCGCGGCCTCATCGACGAATTCGGCGAGGAGGCGGTGCTCGCCCGCGGCTTCCAGATCGAGACCCCCGCCGAGCTCGAGATGCACGCCCAGGCCCACGCGGCGATCGACCAGCACGTCCGCCGCCTCGATCGCCGCCAGGGCTGGCGCGGCCCGGTCGCCCATCTCCCGCGCGAGGCCAGCCAGGCGCGCCTCCTCGATCGCCTCGCCGCCGAGTACGGCGACACGCCGCTCACCGAGGCGCCGGAGCGCTGGCGCCTCGCCCTCGTCCGCGAGGTCGGCCGCGGCAAGGCGCAGGTGACGATCGGCAGCGCCGACGCCCTGATCCCGCTCAAGCACATGAACTGGGCGTCCGCGTACGATCGCAACAACGCGATCAACGACCAGACGATCGACAACGCCAGCAAGGCGCTCGTCGTCGGCGACGTCGTCTGGGTCCGCGCCGTGCCGCGGCCCGCCGCCAAGGCGAAGGAGGCCCCCGAGGCGGCCGCGCCGACGGACGCCGACGCGAATGAGCCCGCCCCCGCGCCCTTCCTCGTCGATCGCCCGACGGGGCTGCCGGTCGTCGAGCTCGGCCAGCCGCCGCGGGTCGAGGCGGCGCTCTACACCTTCGACCACCAGACCGGCTACGTCACGGCGATGGAGGGCGGCGCCGACTACGACCGCTCGCAGTACAACCGGACGACCCAGGCCTGCCGCCAGCCGGGATCTGTCTTTAAGGCCATCTACTACGCGCTCGCCCTCGACGGCGACCACTACACGATGGCCACCGAGCTCGAGGACCACCCCTACGTGCCCGAGCCCGGCGAGGAGTGGAACCCGCAGAACATCGGCAAGACGCTCGACGGCAAGGTGCTCCTGCGGACGGCGCTGATCCGCTCGCTCAACCTGCCGTCGATCCGCCTCTTCCAGGCGCTCGGCGCCGACGCGGTCGTCGAGTGGGCGCGCCGCCTCGGCTTCACGACCGAGCTCATCGCCGACCGGGCGCTGTCGCTCGGGGCGTCGTGCGTGCGCACCGACGAGCTCAGCCGCGCCTTCGCGATCTTCGCCCGCGGCGGCAGCTGGATCGACCCGATCTACGTCCGCCGGATCACCGACAAGAACGGCGCCCTCGTCGTCGACAACCGCGACCCCAGCGACCCGGTGATGGACGTCGCCGGGCGCCTCGATCGCCTCGCCGCGCTCGCCCTGTGGCCGCGCGAGCAGGTCATCGACGAGCGCACGGCCTTCCTCATCACCCGCCTCCTGCGCGAGGTCGTCACCGCCGGCATCGGCTACAAGGCGCAGAAGATCGGCGTCCCCTCCGGCGGCAAGTCGGGGACGGCGTCGAAGGGCGACAACACCACCGACACATGGTTCGTCGCCTTCACCTCGCGCTACGTGACCGCTGCGTGGATGGGCGACGACACCTACGAGCGCTCGATGGGGCTCGAGGACGCGAGCTACACGACGGCGACGCCGCTGTGGGCCGACTACATGGCCGAGGTCGTCGCCGGGATCCCGCACGGGCAGCTGCCGATCGACCGCCCGCCGGGCCTGACGAGCCGCAACGCCGACGCCCGCACCGGCGGGGAGCCGCGCGCCGATCAGCCGTCGGCCGTCCTGTGGTTCAAGGCGGATCCGCGCCGCGGCAAGGCGGTCGACGTCGACGCCCCCGCGGACGCCCCCGAGGTTGAGGGCTGAGGGACGATCCGCGAGGCCGGCGTCGCGTCGGCTGACCTCGCTCTCCGGCGCCCGCGCCTGCGGCCCCAAACGCAGCGACGCCGCCCTGGCGAACCAGCGCGGCGTCGGATCGGAGCGTCCTCGGCGGGCTAGTCGTCGCCGCCGCCACCGCCCTGGGTGGTGATGATGTTGCCGTCCTCGTCGTACTGGACGTCCGAGCCGCCGAGCACGTCGCCGACGTCGGAGGAGAAGCCCTCCTCATCCTTGATGTTCGGCAGGCGCTCGCCGATCGAGTCCTCGACGCTCCCCTGGAGCACGGTGACCATGTAGACGCCGTGGACGGCGCTGAGGTTGAAGGAGCGGATCCTCTCGCCGTTCTTCGACTTCCACTCGTTGTAGCGGAGGAGCGGCGCGGCGGTCTTCGGGTCCTGCTTGACCTTGGCCTCGGGGCTGATCCCGAACCACTTCTTGAAGGTGCCCTCGACGACCTCGTCGTACTCCTTACCGCCCCACTTCTCGGTCTGGTAGGCGTAGACGATCTTCCACAGGCCGTTGTCCTTGAAGAAGAAGAACTTGCGGAGGTAGCG